>NZ_JAPZSS010000248.1:0-3079 GCF_027532015.1 Microcystis sp. LE19-131.1A
AGATTTAGCTCGTTATTTACCCGATGGCAATATTGAATATTTAGGACGCATTGACAATCAGGTAAAAATTCGCGGTTTTCGCATTGAGTTAGGAGAAATTGAAGCGGTTCTGAGTCAATGTCCCGATGTGCAAAATACGGCAGTGATTGTCCGCGAAGATACTCCTGGCGATAAGCGCTTAGTTGCCTATGTGGTTCTTACTTCTGACTCCCAGATAACTACTAGCGAACTGCGTCAATTCTTGGCGAATCAATTACCCGCCTATCTCGTTCCCAATACCTTTGTTATTTTAGATGATTTGCCCCTAACCCCCAATGGTAAATGCGATCGCCGTTCCTTACCTATACCCGAAACGCAATCATTGTCAAATGATTATATTGCCCCTAAATCTCTCACCGAAGAAATCCTCGCTCAAATATGGGAGCAAATTCTCAAGGTAGAACGAGTCGGCAGAGAAGATAATTTCTTTGAGTTGGGAGGTCATTCCCTTTTAGCGACCCAGGTAATGTCTCGTCTGCGTGAAACTTTTCAAGTCGAATTACCTTTGCGGAGTCTTTTTACTGCTCCTAGCATTGCCGCATTAGCTCTAGAAATTGAGCAATCTCAACAGGTCATTTCTGCTCCTCCGATCCTAACCAGAACCGACAATATTAACTTACCGTTATCTTTTGCTCAACAACGTTTATGGTTCCTAGACCAATTGGAACCTAACAGTGCTTTCTATCACTTAGGTGGAGCTTTACGACTAGAAGGAGTCTTAAATCTTACGGCTTTAGAGCAAAGTTTAAAAGAAATTATTAATCGTCACGAAGCCTTACGCACGAATTTTATAACGATTGATGGTCAAGCTACTCAAATCATTCACCCAGTTAGTAACTGGAAATTATCTATTATTGATTGTCAGCATTTAACTAATACTGAATCCTTAGAAATTGCTGAAGCAGAAAAGCCCTTTAACCTGGCTCAAGATTGTTTGTTTCGTGCCACCTTATTTGTGCGATCGCCGTTAGAGTACCATCTAATCGTGACCATGCACCATATTGTTAGTGATGGCTGGTCAATTGGAGTCTTTTTTCAGGAATTAACCCGTCTTTATAATGCCTATAGTCAAGGTTTGCCCTCTCCCTTAACGCCTATTCAAATACAATATGCCGATTTTGCAATCTGGCAACGAAATTGGTTGCAAGGAGAAGTTCTAAACAACCAATTAAATTACTGGCGCAAACAATTAGCTAATGCCCCTGTTTTTTTACCTTTACCGACGGATAGACCTAGACCCGCCATCCAAACTTTTATCGGTTCTCATCAGGAATTTAGCCTTTCTCTGTCATTAAGCCAAAAATTGAATCAACTCAGTCAGAAGCAGGGAGTCACTCTATTTATGACGCTCTTGGCGGCTTTTGCTACGCTACTTTACCGTTATACGGGACAAACAGATATTTTAGTTGGCTCTCCTATTGCTAATCGTAATCGTAGAGAAATCGAGGGATTAATTGGCTTTTTTGTCAATACTTTAGTTCTGAGGTTAAATTTAGATCATGATCTAAGTTTTCAAGATTTGCTAAACCATGTTAGAGAAGTTTCTTTGACCGCCTATGCTCATCAAGATTTACCGTTTGAAATGTTAGTGGAAACACTACAACCTCAGCGTGATCTCAGTCATACTCCTTTATTTCAGGTAATGTTTGTTTTACAAAATGCACCGATCGCTGATTTAGAGCTTACGGGTTTAAAGGTTAGTCCTCTATCTACTGAAAACAGAACTGCTAAGTTTGATTTAACCTTATCAATGGAGAATCTAGAAGAAGGATTGGTAGGGGTTTGGGAATATAATACTGATTTATTTGATGACTCAACCATTGAGCGAATGAGTGGACATTTTGTCACTTTGTTAGAAGATATTGTTGCTGATCCGAAAAGGTCAGTTTTGCGATTGTCTTTATTAACGGAAGAGGAAAAACTGCAATTATTGATTACAAATCAGGGTGTTCAAGTTGATTATCCTCAAGAGCAGTGCATTCATCAATTATTTGAAGCGCAAGTTGAACGGACTCCCGATGCGATCGCCGTCGTCTTTGAGGAGCAATCATTAACCTACAGTGAATTAAATTGTCGCGCTAATCAGTTAGCCCATTACTTACAAACTTTAGGAGTTTGGCCAGAGGTCTTAGTCGGCATTTCGGTAGAACGTTCCTTAGAAATGATTGTCGGGTTATTAGGCATTCTCAAGGCGGGGGGAGCCTATGTACCTCTTGATCCTGACTATCCCCCTGAACGTCTTCAGTTTATGTTAGAAGACAGTCAAGTTCCTTTTTTGATTACCCAACGTTCTTTATTAGCAAAATTGCCTGCTTCTCAAGCGACTCTTATTTGTTTAGATCACATCCAAGAGCAGATTTCTCAATATTCTCAAGATAATCTTCAAAGTGAGTTAACTCCTTCCAATTTAGCTAACGTTATTTACACCTCTGGCTCTACGGGTAAACCTAAAGGGGTGATGGTTGAACATCGGGGCTTAGTTAACTTAGCGAGTTCTCAAATTCAATCTTTTGCAGTCAACCATAACAGTCATGTGCTGCAATTTGCTTCTTTTAGTTTTGATGCTTGTATTTCAGAGATTTTGATGACCTTTGGTTCGGGAGCGACTCTTTATCTTGCTCAAAAAGATGCTTTATTGCCAGGTCAACCTTTAATTAACAATTTACGAGAAAATTGGATTACCCATGTTACTTTACCCCCTTCAGCTTTAGCTGTTTTACCAAAAAAACCGTTACCCAACTTACAAACTTTAATTGTGGCGGGTGAGGCTTGTCCTCTGGATTTAGTCAAACAATGGTCAGTCGGTAGAAACTTTTTTAATGCCTATGGGCCAACGGAAGCGAGTGTTTGTGCCACGATTGGACAATGTTATCAAGATGATTTAAAGGTCACGATTGGCAAGGCGATCGCTAATGTCCAAATTTATATTTTGGATGCCTTTTTACAACCAGTACCCATCGGAGTACCAGGGGAATTATACATTGGTGGAGTCGGAGTTGCGAGGGGTTATCTAAATCGTCCTGAATTAACGGCGGAAAGA
>NZ_JAPZSS010000291.1:0-33089 GCF_027532015.1 Microcystis sp. LE19-131.1A
TGTGGCACTTGTATAGGCGATAGCTATAACAATTATCAGCTTTGATAAGTATTGCGGTGCTAATTGAGAACCTTCTAAGCTATAGCCTCCCGACTTAAAATCTCGGAACATTTCCTCAATATCAAATCTTTTTTGATAGGCCATTATTGCCGTCTCTAAATCCCCAAAATTTGTCAGAATATACCAAGGTTCTTTTGTTTGAAAACCCCGATAGGTTTTTTTCCACTTACCAGCTAAGTTAAACTGGACAAATCCCTGCTCTTTTGTAATATTGACATCATTCAAAAATAGTTGAGTTCCTAGACTTAAACCTAAGGCTCTCATTTCTTGATAAATTCCTTCTTTTGTCTTGACATTTGTACTTTGTTTTTGTCTTAAGCAAAAGTATAAAATCTGCTTCTGAAGCCACTTTCCAAGACTGACCGAGCAAAATTATCTATCTCCTAACACCACTATTTTATGACCTGATAGCACGGTCAATGTTTTTTCTAATACTCGCTGCTGTTCTTCGAGATTACTACTTCCTTTTTTATCCAATATCTCCCAATAGATTGGGATGGCTCTCTTGTCATAAATTAGACTCACCATCAAGATATTAATTGCTCCCCAACTCGTTCGGTCTATGGCAATATACGCTAATCTTTTTGTTGTGAATCTCTCCTGCTGTTTTAACATCTCTTTTAAGCAGAGAAACCAGATTTTTTTAATATTCAGAATTTCCAGCTTGAAAAATCTTTTTAGTTTTTTTCTCCGACTCTCAAACAGGATTGGTATTGGCAGTGCTTCTGCTAATATCTCTAACTTAGCTTGCTTTAGTATTTGCCAGGTTCCAACTATCATTAACAACAGTAGATATCTGGCTCGTCCCAGTTCATTTTCTAACACTTTCTGGTATAGTTCACTTATCATTTTCGTTATTTAGGTCATATATGGTAAATATGACTTATCTTTTTTTGGAGTCCGTATCTGTATTCCGTGCTACATAAGCTTTTCAGCTTGCTTGTCCCCCTGTCAGCTAAGAGGGTTTTGCCAACTCCGGGTACATCTTCCAGGAGAGCGTGGCCACCACTGAGTAAGGCCACCAGCACAATGCGAATCGATTCGGCCGACGATGCTCTGGCTCAAATTTTCCATCAAAATATCAATAGCGTCTCTCATAACACAAATGGGGTATTTTGTCAAGAAGATTAATGTTAAGTTTTTTTTATCTTAACGATTCTTTTCCCAATTTGCCCACACTAGCGAGGAAAGTTGACAGACAATGGCGGGAAATTTTCTTTTAGGGAGCTAATCAGGGTTAGGGTGGCGAGCAGGGAGAAAATTAGTTAAGAATTGTTGCCAGTGGGCGAAATCAAGATTTTCAGTCGGTTCAGTACGGTAAAATCGAGAAGAATTTCTCTTAATCAGTGAAGATGAAAGCCAGTTCGCTCGTTTTTAGTCTTGTTTTAGGCATCGCAGCCAGTACATTAACCAATAGTTTACCCGAAAATTTGACTTTCAATTCTCGGAAAATATTGGCTCAAGATCAGGCTCCTTCCTGTCCACTCCCTCCAGATATTGCCATCACTTTTCGCAATAGTGAATGTCAGGCAGTTACCCTAGAAAAACCCCAGACTTTTTTCCGTTATTATAGTGACGAAAATTACAAAAAAGGTCGTTTTCTGACCACGGATCAATATACCACCAATGTGGAAGTGATCAGGAATTTAGCCCTCGATCAAAAGTGGAATCCTCCCAATCAAGCGACCAAAGTAGTATCGGTGACTTTGCCGGCGGGAACAACGGTTTATCAAGGAATTGTCGCCCCCCAGAATCCACCTTATTGTTATCACGGTGGTGGTCAGCAAACTTTTATTAAAGACTCGCGAGATGCCAATATACAATGGGGAGAGGGGCGAGGACTAACGCTTACATCTCTTTGGTGTCACTAGAATATTATGGAAACGAAAATAAGGGAATTAGTTCAATCAATTGACCAAGCTATTACCGTGGCCGAACAGATGCGAGAAACAGAAAGATCGACTCGGATTGAGGGTTTAATTTCTGTCCTAAAAACCATCAAAAGTCAGGCTTTAGCTGGTCAATTACCACCGTCTCAAGGCATTGTTACCCTAGGATTAGCGCGAGAAGTAGCTGATTGGATCGATCCCCTCGATTCTCCTTTATTGAAAGCGGTGGGTAAAGTAGAAAGAGAATATCAAAAATATTAGTAGTTGTCGGTTACAGAAGTTAAAATTAACCGAGAGCGATCGCAGTCTATCTCGATCTGATTTTTTAATCGATCGAGAGAATTAAATTTCTGTTCTGGTCGCAGGAATTGCACTAAATCCATCGTTAAAATCCGATCATATACATGGCCCGACCAATCCAATAAATGGATTTCCACACTGATAGTTTTTCCCTCGATCGTGGGACGATAACCGATATTCATAACTGCTGGTAAGCGAGAACCATCGAGATGCACCCAACCGCAATAAACCCCCAGTCGCGGCAATAATTTATCGGGAGGAACCTGTAGATTAGCGGTATGAAAACCTAATGTTCTCCCCAGTTGTTGCCCGATGACCACACGACCGGTTAAACTGTAGGGACGACCTAACATTTGTCCGGCTTGCTCAACGTTTCCTGCTGCCAAAGCTTGACGAATTAGGGAACTACTAATTCGACCCGTCCCACAGTTTTTTAAAGCAACAATCTCGACTTTAATGTTAAATTGAGAGGCGATCTGTAATAAATCTTCGGCTGTACCTTGACGACGATAACCGAAGCGAAAATCTTGACCAACACTGATCGATTTAGCCTGTAATTTTGCTACTAAAATCTGTTCGATAAAAGCCAAGGGAGTCAGGGAAGCTAATTGAGCAGAGAAAGGCAGTAAAACTAATTGTTTAACGCCTAAATTCTCTAAAACCTCTACCTTTTCCCCTAGAGGAGTTAATAACTGCCATTTTTCCCCCGTAAAAAATTCCCGCGGGTGGGGAGTAAAACTAACAACGGTGGGATAAGCGGGTTCATCCTGAAAAATTGGCTGTAGGACGGTTTGATGACCTAGGTGCAAACCATCAAAGTTACCAAGAGCGATCGCACTAGGGGCTAAAATACGGGTATTAGGGGAATCTACAATCCACACGCTGGCTTTAAGAACAGATACAAGAGAATAATTCAAGCGATTAATCTTGAGTGTAGCCTTTTGATTCTATATCAATCGGGCGATTAAGCCAAAAAAACACCCCCAATCCCTTGAAGACCTTTGGAAGCTTTACCAAATTGAACGTGAACGATCCCGGTGCGATCGGCCTGGCATTCCCAATTAATTGCACCGGAAAGATGAGGGAAACAAGCATTCATTAATTGTTCAGTTCGTTCTTGTTTTGGTCGTCTGTGGTTGTTCTTCGTGCTGTTGTGGTTTCCCAATCTGAATCAAGCATAAGGTTCTTGTTTTTGTTTCTTTGGTTCTAATCCTGTTGCTAATCATAGAGCGATCCCGAAAGGATAAGGTTTACCATAGTAAGGTGGCTGATTTTTTTACACCTTATTTTATTTATTGTGTATAATTAAGATAATGACGGCTAATTTTGAATGGGATGAAGATAAAGCTAAGATAAATCTGAGAAAACACGATATTTCTTTTAATGAGGCTAAAACTGTATTTGAAGATACCTATTCTTTGACTTTAGATGATCCTACTCATTCAATCTTAGAAGATCGTTTTTTGACAATTGGTTATTCTAGTCAAAACCGCTTGCTTTTAGTTGTTCATGCTGAAAGACAAGGAAACATCAGAATCATTAGTGCTAGGAGAGTAACTAAACATGAAAGAAAAATCTATGAACAAAGTAATCAATGATCCCATCAAAGATGATGAAATGTTAGATGATTATTCTGAGGTTTTAACGGAGTCTCATTTAAAAAGTGCAGTGAGAGGAAAGTATGCTCAGTCTTTAGCAGATAAGGATACTTCTAGCGTTAAAATTATAGCAGAAAATGAAGAGAGATATGTTAACATGAAAACCATTGAAGTTGCAGCATTCGTTAACAATGAAGGTCAATTAACCGTACAAGTTCCTTCAAATTTAAAAGAAGGACAATATCAGGCTGTATTGATTATAGAAGAACCCAAAAATGAAAATCAATGATCTTAGAATAGATAAAATCCCAAAAAAAAAACCCCAATTACTTGGAGGCTTTTTCAAAGAAAAATAACTGTCATTAACCTTCTGCTAATTTCAGATCCCGCAGGGCGCTAATATCCACTTGAATCGATGGCCCCATGGAGGAAGAAACGTAAACTGTGCGCCAGTAACGACCTTTTGCCCCGGAAGGACGGTTTCTGTCCACCGTTTCCTGTAAAGCTTTCAAATTAACTAACAGATCCTCAGCACTAAAAGAAGCTTTACCAAATTGAACGTGAACGATCCCAGTGCGATCGGCCCGGAATTCTAATTTACCCGCTTTAAACTCAGAGATCGCTCCCGTTAAATCCGTGGTTACGGTTCCCCCTTTCGGTGAGGGCATTAAACCCCGTGGACCGAGTTGACGACCTAATTTAGCCACTTTCGGCATCATATCGGGGGTGGCAATTAACACCTCGAAATCCATCATCCCCTTGGCGATTTCTTCGATTAATTCTTCTGAACCAACGATATCGGCCCCAGCATTGTTCGCTTCCTGCACCTGTTCCCCGCGAGTAATCACCGCTACCCGCACCGTGCGTCCGGTTCCTTTAGGTAAACTGACCGTTGTCCGCAGTTGTTGGTCGGTATATTTAGGATCGATACCTAAACGAATATGAGCTTCGGCGGTTTCGTCGAATTTCGCCGTCGCTAATTCCTTTAATAATGTCAGTGCCTCTAATGGCTCGTAGGCTTTATTTTCTACCTTAGCCTGGGCATCTCGCAAACGTCGTGAAACTTTTTTTACCATCTGATTTGTTGCTCCTTGGGTAATAACGAAGCTTAACTTCTCCCCGTAATAAGATTTAGTCTGAGATCTTGACACCCATATTTCTGGCCGTTCCTGCCACAATATTCATGGCCGCTTCGATGTCGTTAGCGTTAAGATCGGGCATTTTAGTTTGGGCGATTTCGCGTAATTGGTCGCGGGTAATGGTGGCGACAAATTTCTTGTTAGGTTCGTTGGAACCTCTTTCTACACCGGCAGCTTTACGGATGAGAACGGAAGCGGGGGGAGTTTTGAGGACAAAGGTAAAACTCCGATCCTCAAAAACGGAGATTTCCACAGGGATGATCATCCCAGCCTGATCGGCGGTTTTAGCGTTGTAATCTTTACAAAACGCCATAATATTCACCCCGTGTTGACCCAAAGCAGGACCGACCGGAGGAGCAGGGTTAGCCTTACCAGCAGGTAAAGCTAGTTTAATAATTGCGACGACTTTTTTAGCCATGATTTAGTTTTGTTTTTCGACTTGATTAAATTCCAATTCGACCGGGGTATCCCGACCAAAAATGGAGAGCAGGGCCTTGAGTTTGCCGCGCTCGGGACTAACTTCGATCACTTCCCCTTCAAAGTCCTTAAATGGACCGGATAGAACCAAGATTTGATCGCCAACTTCCATATTGATTTTGACGACGGGTTCTTGAATCTGAGCTTGTTTGAAGATGCGATCGACTTCTGACATACTCAAGGGTAGCGGGGTGACGTGACCGCGGCCGCGTCCGTAGTGGCGTTTTTGTTCGGCCCCGACAAAGTTGATCACATGGGGGGTGTTTTTCACCACCTGCCAAGCGTCATCATCCATGATCATTCTGATCAGGACATAACCGGGGAAGACTTTTTCCTCACCGTGTTGCCGTGAACCATCCTTGCGGACTTTGACGGTGGCCGCTTGGGGAATCTGAACTTGCAGAATGCGATCGGCCACATCGAGGGTGTGGATGCGCTGCTCCAAATTAGCTTTGACCCGTTTCTCACAACCGGAAGCCACCTGCACGGCATACCAACGGGGTTTTTTCGGTAGGCCGCTAAGATTGAGTTCTTCGGGAAACTGCTCTTCTTCTAGATTCATGGGAACACCTTCCCCGCACCCCAGGCAAAGAATTTATCGATTAGATAGATGAGAGTGGCTACTAAAGTCACCATTAACATCACCGCCGCCGATTCGCTCAAAAGTTGCTGACGGGAAGGCCAGACGACTTTGGCGAGTTCTTCTTTGGTTTCATTGACGAATTCCTTGACCTGAAAAGAGCTTCCCTCTTTCTTGTCGCTCGCGTCTTTTTCTAGGGTTTCTTTTTTGGCCACGATCGCTACTCCTTAAAATGATACTCAAGCTATCCTTAACTTATCATTTTCACCGGACAACCCACACTAACCCTCAGACATTTAGATTATGTCCTTTGCAATTATCGGCTTGGTGATTACCAAACGCGCCCTGGAGGACTTGAACCCCCGACATCAGGTTTTGGAGACCTGCGTTCTACCAACTGAACTAAGAGCGCCCATTCGCTAAACCATTTGGCTTTTTTAAGGCCTTTATTTATTATAGCGTAGTTGTTGGCGATTAAGCAACTTTCTTGGTTAGGCTGTCGCCGGAAATTTTTTAGAGAGGGCGATCGAAACGTTCTTGGACCCTGGTGGCTTTGCCAACCCGATCGCGCAGATAGTAGAGTTTCGCCCGGCGTACTTTACCACGACGGATGATCTTGATATTGGCAACCCGGGGCGAGTGGAGCAGGAAGACTCTTTCTACTCCCACACCCTGGAAGACTTTGCGTACTGTAATCGTTTCGTTGATACCGCCATGGCGTTTGGCGATGACAATGCCCTCGTAGGGCTGAATCCGCTCTTTATCTCCTTCGACGATTCGCACCCCTACCCGGATCGTGTCACCGACATGGATAATGGGCAGATCGCTCTTGAGATACTCGGCTTCGATTGATTTGATAATCTCTTCCGTTTTCATCGGCTTTCGTAAAACTGACAATTTACTATCATACCATATTTTTTTAAGTACAGCCTTTCTCGTCTAAATGAAATATGATCTAAACGGGATTAGGGACTTGCGCTTTGATAATGTATCTTTTGGGCGAACGCAGTTCGCCCCTACATTGTGGACAAAATCCGTTACTGTAGAAGTGCCAGGAACCTGCGCCCTCCGATCGCTCAAGTGTGCTGATCACCCTAAGTAGGGGGAAGTCCTTCGAGAGTCCCCGCAGCTAAGGGACTTACGCTTTGATAATATGCTATCTGGCTGGTCTGATTCTTCTACAGAGCGATTTTCTGGCTGGGATATTATTCCCAAGCAAGTCCCCCACGTCCAGCTTGCAGTAGTAGCCAACAACCCCGACGAGCAAGCCATTTGCGCCCAATACCTGCGCCATAATCGCGTCAGATACTTTGCTTTGATCTAAGATTGAGTCAGCAATATCTAATTTGGAGTCTCAGGCAATGGAACCGATTTCTCTAATTCTCGCTGCGTTGGCTGCTGGTGCGGTTGCTGCTGCTAAGGATACGGCAGGAACAGCGGTTAAGGATGCTTATGAGGGTTTAAAAGCGTTGATTAAGAAGAAATTTGCAGAAAAAGGGAAAACAGATGATAGTGATATCGTCGATAAACATGAGAAAAAACCAGATTCAGAGGGGGTAAAAACACTGCTCAAAGAAGAGTTAATTGAAGCAAAAATTGATAGAGATGCAGAGGTTATTAAGACAGCAGAAGCATTACTTAAGCAATTAAAACCTGAAGAATTTGCCGCAGGTAAGTATAATATTAATGTTGGTGGTGATATTAAGGGAATGGTGGGAGATGGTACTTTGAAGGGAATTGCAGGAGATATTAGTGGTGGAAATATTAGTCAGAACATTAATTAGTTGAGGATTATTTAGGAGGGAAATTTATGTCAATTACTGTTGAGGTAGAACTTAAAGATTTTCTAATTCAAATCAATCAAAAGTTAGATAATCTTCAAAAAGATGTTACTGATATTAAGATTGAACTTAGTGAAGTTAAAGGTGAAATTAAGCGTCTGGAGGAAAAAATCGATGGTGTCGAGAAGCGTCTGGAGGAAAAAATTGATGGTGTCGAGAAGCGTCTAGAGGGAAAAATTGATGGATTGGAAAAGCGCTTAGAGAATCAAGAGTTTGTCAGTCGAGGGATTTTAGTTGCTTTAATTGTAACGATTTTAGGCGGTTTGGCTAAATTGTTTGGTTTAGTAGGAAGTCCTTAAAGAGTGCTAATTCTAAAACTGCAATTTAAAGTTAACTTTAAAAGAATAATTTTGGGGTAGCAAAAATGACTGATAAAAGTTATTATTCAGAAATAGGTGGTGATGTTAAAGGTCTTAGCGGTGATGGTGAATTTAAGGGAATTGCGGGTGATATTAGTGGCGGTGTAATCAATCAATATATTATCACCCAAAAGTCAGGAGTTGAGATTCAGGCTCAAACTTTAATTACGGGTTCACCTTATTTGGGTTTAAGGAAGTTTGAGGTAGATGATAAGGATAGGTTTTTTGGGCGAGATAATTGGATTATTGAGTTAACTGATTATTTAAAGCAAAAGAATGTTTTATTGCTTTTAGGTGCGTCGGGAAGTGGTAAGTCTTCTCTCGTGCAAGCGGGTTTAATTCCTAAGTTAAAGGATAATTTGGGCGCGAATAAATTGGTTAATTTAACTTTTGTTCCTGATGTTAATCCCTTTGAGTCTTTCTATGGTTGTCTTTTGGCAAATAGATATAAACAATCCCAAGCAAAGTTAGCACAAGCTGTTAAGGAAGATACTTTAATTAAGGTGGTTGAAGGATTAAAAAATAATTCTGATTTATGGTTTATTTTTATTGACCAATTTGAGGAGTTATTTACTCGTACACCGAAGACAGAAAGGGATATTTTTATTAAAAGTTTGGTTAATTTAATTGAAAATAATAATAGTTTAGTTAAAATTGTGATGACGATGAGGGCGGATTTTTTAGATAAATTAAGTCCTTATCCCAGTTTAGGAAAAATCCATGATCAGTATAGCAAGATGTTAACGGATATGGATGAAAGTGAGTTAAGATTAGCTATTGCTGAACCGGCGGCGAGAAATGGGGTAATCTTTGAAAAGGGATTAATTAATCAAATTATTGCGGATTTTTATGAACAGGCTGGCTCTTTACCTCTGTTACAATATACGTTAGATTTATTGTGGCAAAAAAATCATATTCAAGAGCGGGTTTTAAATAATAAGATTTATCAAGAGATTGGTGGGGTAACGGGTGCGCTAGAAAAACAAGCGGATAAAATTTATAGTAAATTTAATGAACAGCAAAGGAAAGCAGCAGAGGAAATTTTTCTAGAGTTAATTAGTTTAGAAGGGAAAGAAGCGGTTAGCAGAAGGGCGGATAAATCGAGTTTTGAACAGGAGGAAATGCAAAGGGAGGTTCTCTATCAATTGATAGATAATCGTCTTTTGGTGAGTAAGGGAGAAGACGGGAAAGCAACGGTTGAGGTGGCACATGAGGAGTTAATTCGTTCTTGGAAAGTGTTACAGGATTTAATTCGAGAAAAAGAGGAGATAATTGTTCTGAGAAGTCGTTTATATGCTGATGCTAAACAGTGGGATGATTTACAGAAGCAAGATGCAGTAAAAGCGAGTAGTGAGCTTTGGGGAGGTTCTAAGTTAGCCAAAATTGTTGAGTTTCAAAAGAATAATTCTCTGCCTAATTTAGATACTGTGGCGATAGAGTTTATTAAGGCGAGTGTTACTCAAGCTGAACGACAAAAAAATGAAAAAATTAGAACAGCGCGAAGGATTGCGGCGGGTTCCTTGGTAGCGGTGGTGGTTAGTAGTAGTTTGGGTTTGATGGCTTGGCAAAAAACCCAACAAGCGGAATATAATCAAGCTGAGTCTCTGGGACGATATTCCTTATCTCTGTTTAATGAAGGAAATGAGTTGGAGGCTTTTATCGAAGCAATTAAGGCAGGAAGAATTCTACAAAACCAACACGCATACAATCAAGAGGTAACAGATATCTTGTGGAAAGCTCTTGTTGAGGGAAGTGAATATAATCGCTTAGAAGATTATTTTAGTGAAAAAGTCAAGAGTATTAACATTAGTCCAGACGGCAATACTTTGGCTTCTGCTGACGATAACAAGACAATCAAACTGTGGAATTTAAAGACAGGAAAAAAAATTACTACCCTTACAGGGCATACTTACTATGTTAAAAGCGTAAGTTTTAGCCCTGACGGTAAGATACTAGCTTCTGGTAGTAGTGACAACACTATTAAGCTTTGGAATGTAGAAACAGGAGAAGAAATCCGCACTCTTAAAGGGCATAATAATGTTGTCGTTAGCATGAAATATAGTCCCAATGGCAAGACATTGGCTTCTGGTAGTAATGACAAGACAATCAAACTTTGGAATGTGGAGACAGGACAAGAAATCCGCACTCTCAAGGCACATAATGGCTATGTCAAAAGCCTTAGTTTTAGCCCCGACGGTAAGACTTTGGCTTCTGGTAGTTGGGATAAAACAATCAAACTTTGGAATGTAGAAACAGGAAAAGAAATTCGCACTTTTAATAATCATAATAGCTATGTCTATAGCGTGAGTTTTAGTCCCGACGGTAAGACTTTAGCTTCTGGTAGTTGGGATAAAACAATCAAACTTTGGAATGTAGAAATAGGGAAAGAAATTCGTACCATTAATGGGCATGATGGCTGGGTTACTAGCCTGAGTTTTAGCCCCGATGCTAAGACATTGGCTTCTGGTAGCAATGACAAGACAATCAAACTTTGGAATGTGGAGACAGGACAAGAAATCCGCACTCTTAAGGGGCATAACAGCGTTATCATTGGCGTTAATTTTAGCCCCGATGGTAAGACTTTGATTTCTGGTAGTGAAGACAGCATTATCAAACTTTGGAATGTAGAGATAGAAAAAGGAATCCGCACCCTCAAGGGACATGATTGGGTAGTCACTACCGTTAGTTTTAGCCCTAATGGTAAGATATTGGCTTCTGGTAGTGGAGATAAGACAATCAAACTGTGGAATGTAGAGACAGGCAACGAAATTCGCACCCTTATGGGGCATAATGACTGGGTTCGGAGCGTTAGTTTTAGCCCCGATGGTAAGGTGTTAGCTTCTGGTAGTCATGACAACACTATCAAACTCTGGAATATAGAAACAGGCAAAGAAATCCGCACCCTCAAGGGGGATAGCGGTGTCAGAAGCGTTAATTTTAGTCCCGATGGCAAGACTTTGGTGAGCGGTAGTGGTGACGGGACTATCAAACTCTGGAATGTAGAGACAGGCCAAGAAATCCGCACCCTCAAGGGGCATGATAACTCTGTCATAAGCGTTAATTTTAGTCCCGACGGCAAGACTTTGGTGAGCGGTAGTGATGACAACACCATCAAACTCTGGAATGTAGAAACAGGCGAACTAATCCGCACCCTCAAGGGGCATGATAGAGATGTCAAAAGCGTTAATTTTAGTCCCGACGGCAAGACTTTGGTGAGCGGTAGTGAGGACAAGACTATCAAACTCTGGAATGTAAAAACAGGCGAAGAAATCCGCACCCTCAAGGGGCATGATAACTCTGTCTATAGCGTTAATTTTAGTCCCGACGGCAAGACTTTGGTGAGCGGTAGTCTGGACAAGACTATCAAACTCTGGAATGTAGAAACAGGCCAAGAAATCCGCACCCTCAAGGGGCATGATAACTCTGTCTATAGCGTTAATTTTAGTCCCGACGGCAAGACATTGGTGAGCGGTAGTGATGACAAGACTATCAAACTCTGGAATCTTGGGACAGACTGGGGTTTAAGTGATTTAATGGGGCGTAGTTGCGATTGGGTGCGGGTTTATTTACACAATCCTAATTCTGGTGTCAGGGAGGAGGATAGGGGTTTGTGTGATGGGATTGGTGAGGAGAAGTGATAATATAGTTACATATTATGGAGATTTAGAGAAGAAAATGATCTTACTCAATTATTGTGAAAAAGCTTTACAAAAAGCACAATACAAAAGGCTAAATGACGGTACTTGGTTTGCTGAAATAGAAGGCTTTCAAGGCGTTTGGGGAAATGGATTGACCGTTGAAGAATGCCGTCAAGACTTACTAGAAGTTCTAGAAGAATGGATCATTTTAAAATTACAAGATGGCGACCCTTTACCTATCATAGATGGATTAGAAATTAAAGTTACAACAGTTGCAGAAGTTTAGTTATGCCATCAGCAATTTCTCGCAGAAAATTAATCAGAAAATTGAAAGCTTTAGGTTACACAGGGCCTTTTTCTGGTAGTAAACATCAATTTATGAAAAAGGGTCAACATAAAATTCGCATCCCTAACCCTCATGGAAATCAAGAAATCTCTACAGATTTAGTTAAGGAAATTCTCAAACAAGCGGGTATTAGTGATGAAGAATGGGACAACAGTTAAACAGTATTGGTTATATATTTAGGATTTGATCTTTATGATTCTTTTCATATCGCTTGCGCTGAATATGCTAGAATAGACGTATTGTTAACCACCGATGACAGATTACTGAGAAAAGCCATAAAATACAGTAAATTATTGCAAGTAAAATTAGCAGAATTAAATATCTTAACCAATTAATAAAGCGAGAAAGTATGAGCAACCCTTCTCGCTTTATTATAACTAAACCAACGCCTCCACAGCTTGCGGAACTACTGCCGTCTCAGTTGTGGGATTTTCCCCTAGGTAAATTCCCAAAGAACGGGCTGTTTTGACGATAAAACCATCAGGATCAACGGGATAGGCACAGCGATGCTCTTGATGACATTGTTTGATAATTTTGATCACTGGTTTCAGGGGCAAACTACGCACTTGTCCCCCGCGCCAAATCACCACGCGATCGAGTTTACCCTGTTCGATTAATTCTACGGCCTTAATGCCGAAGGCCGTGGCTAACAGTCGATCCATGGCCAAAGGAGGACGACTTCTTTGCAGGTGTCCCAAAGACATGGCCCGCACATCCATGGAATTGAGATAACAGAAGACGGGATCGGTAACGCACAAAGAGCGAGTTTTGTCAAATATTAATTTTTCTAAATAATCGGCAATATACTTCTCTTTTTGGTTATCTTCGTTTTTAACACCCTCAGAAATCACAATGAGAGCGAATTTACGACCTTGAGCGCGTAATTCTGCCAAATGACGACAACAACCGTCGATAATTGCGGGAGTGAGAGCCGGGGTTAATTCGGGAATAAAAATCGCATCGGCCCCCCCGGCAATCCCAGCATGAAGGGCTAAATGACCGGCATCTCTACCCATCACCTGCACAATCATCACCCTTTCGTGACTAGCGGCGGTAAAGGTGAGATCATACAAAGCTTGAGTGACGATATCCACGGCAGTGGTAAAACCGACTGCCCATTCCGTATAGGGAACGTCATTATCGATGGTTTTGGGAACCGCGATAATATTCCAGTTGCCTTTCTGGGCGAGATCGTAGATGATATCGATGCTCCCATCGCCTCCAACGACGATCAGGGCATCTAATCCCAGCATTTCGTATCCTTGCAGGATTTTCGTGGCAATTTCTGGGTTTTCGGGATGTCCTTTGCTTAAAGAACCCAAAACACTACCACTAAGAAACTGCAAAACGTCTAATCCTTTCAAGACCCCGGGTAGGTTATAGCCATGCTGAGTCAGGATCAAATCTTGGGGGTGATATTTTCCCTCGGCAATCTGCATAAAACCGTCGGTCCCGTAGGGAATGCCGTACACATCCCAACCCTTGAGTTTTGATGATTTCACCACCGCACGAATTACCGCATTTAACCCCGGGCAATCGCCACCACTGGTCAGAATACCGATTTTTTTCTTTTGATTCTCGTTCATAGTTATATCCTCCTGGATTTTTTTGTCAGTTATCAGTTATCAGTGATCAGATGTAAGTTTTCAGTTTTCAGTTAAGTAGCTGGTTATAATTAAATTAAAAATGGATTTTAGGTTCGATCCCCCCTGCCCCCCTTGATAAGGGGGGTGCCGATCCCCCCTGCCCCCCTTGATAAGGGGGGTGCCGATCCCCCCTGCCCCCCTTGATAAGGGGGGTGCCGATCCCCCCTGCCCCCCTTGATAAGGGGGGTGCCGATAGGCGGGGGGATCCCCCTTGATAAGGGGGGTGGCTGATAATTTTTAACGCCTACCTACTTAAGTTTTCAGTTCACTGATTACTGATTACTGTTTACTGGACGGCTACGCCGTGCCTTTGGCAACACTGAAAAAAGCTCCCCACTTCCCACTTTTATTTGCTGGTGGTTTGAAAACGTTTCCAAACAGGTTCGTAACTTTGCAGGGCTTTCATATACTGTACCCGTTCAAAAGCAGTCGGATCTGGGCAATTCATTTGACTCATACTGCCAATTAACTGCTCGATCGATTCGTACTCATTTTCTTCCAACCAATGCAATAAACCCTGTTCGATCTTGGTAATTTCCTCCAAACCGTGGCGTAATAAAACACTAACTAACATGGTCGCTTTTGCCCCTACCATCATCATTTTGATCACGTCGATGGCGTTATGAATACCACTGGTAGCGGCAAAATCCGTCGCTACACGACCGTAAAGCATGGCAATCCAGCGCAGGGGTAAACGCATTGCTTGGGGATTACTGAGGATAATATTAGGGTGAACATCCAAGGTGTCTAAGTCGATATCCGGCTGATAGAAACGGTTAAATAATACCAACCCATCGGCCCCTGCTTCCGCTAATTGTTTAGCCATATTGGCCGTATTGCTAAAGTAGGGACTTAACTTCATCGAGACGGGAATTGATACCTCCGATTTGACAATTTTGAGGATATCAATATAGTTTTGTTCGACGTGATTTCCGGTTAATTCTAGGTCGTTGGGAACATAATAAACATTCAACTCCAAAGCATCAGCGCCCGCTTGTTGAATTTGAATGGCATACTCCAACCATCCCCCGGAGGTCTCACCGTTGAGACTGGCAATAATGGGAATATCGACCATTTCTTTGGCTTTGCGAATATGGTTGAGATATTCGTCGGAACCAACGTGAAAAACCTCCGGTTCGGGAAAATAAGTCAAAGCTTCCGCAAAACTCTCGGCTCCGTGGGTAAAATGATGGTGTAGAGCCAGTCTTTCGTGTTTAATCTGCTCCTCGAAAAAGGAGTGTAAAACCACGGCAGCGGCCCCAAAGTCTTCCATTCTCTTGATATTGTCGATATCCTCGCTCAAGGGTGCGGCCGCACCGATGACTAGCGGCGATCGCAATTGTAAACCCATGTAAGTAGTGTGTAGATTCATAACTATTCGTTGCTCCCTGTACCTTTTGCTGCTAAATACTGATACATTTGCCAGCGCGTATCCACATCTGCTTGTGCTTCTTTGAGCAGACGTTTAGCTTCCTCCGGCTTACTGGTGGCCAACATCTTAAAGCGATTCTCCGAGTAGAGAGTTTGCGCTACGGTAAGCTTAGGCGCACGGCTGTCCAATTGCAGGGGATTTTTGCCTTCTTTAGCTAAATCGGGATGATAACGGTACATTAACCAGCGACCGCTTTCCACCACTTCTTTTTGATGGTTCATGGCGGTGGTCATGTTGATCCCGTGAGCAATACAGTGAGAATAGGCGATAATTAACGATGGACCGTTGTAAGCTTCCGCTTCTAGGAAAGCTTTGATAGTTTGCTCGTTTTTTGCCCCCATAGCCACGCTGGCCACATAGACGTTACCGTAGGTCATGGCCATTAAACCGAGGTCTTTTTTCGGTCCTGGTTTGCCACCAGAAGCAAATTTAGCTACGGCGGCGCGAGGAGTAGCTTTCGAGGCCTGGCCGCCTGTATTCGAGTAAACTTCCGTATCCATGACCAAAATATTCACATTACGACCACTAGCTAAAACGTGATCTAAGCCACCATAACCGATGTCGTAGGCCCAACCGTCACCCCCGACAATCCAGACGCTTTTCTTGACCAGATAATCGGCGACGGATAACAACATTTTCACCTGCGTGGTCGGGGTTAATTGCCCTAAACGGGATTTTAGGGACTCTACCCGTTGCCGTTGTTCGTAAATTTCCGCTTCATCCACTTGGTGACAATTGAGAATATCTGCCGCTAGACTTTCTCCGATTTCGCTGGCGAGGGTTGCTAACAGTTCGGCGGCAAATTCTGCCTGTTTATCGATGGAAACCCGGAATCCTAAGCCAAATTCGGCATTATCTTCAAAGAGGGAATTGGACCAGGCCGGACCGCGACCTTCGGCATTAACTGCCCAGGGTGTTGTCGGTAAGTTACCTCCGTAGATAGATGAACAACCGGTGGCATTAGCCACTATCATGCGATCGCCAAATAGTTGACTGACTAATTTAACGTAGGGAGTCTCACCACAACCGGCACAAGCGCCGGAAAACTCAAAGAGAGGTTCCTGCATTTGCTGATGGTTAATTTTATTGAGATTTAGGCTTAATCGGTCTGGATTAGGCAAATTAAGGAAGAAATCCCAGTTAACTCGTTCCTGTTCTCGCAGGGGCAATTGGGAAGCCATATTAATGGCTCTTAGACGCGGTTGCGATTTGTTTTTAGCGGGGCAAACATCAACGCAGATACCGCAACCGGTACAATCTTCGGCGGCCACTTGGATGGTGAATTTCAGCCCTTTCCAGTCGTGATCCTTGGCATTAGCGACTTTAAAGGTTTCTGGGGCCGTGGCTAATTCGGCCTCATCATAGACTTTCGAGCGAATAACGGCGTGGGGACAAACGAGAACGCATTTACCGCACTGAACACAGACATCCGCATCCCAAACGGGGATTTCTTGGGCAATATTGCGTTTTTCCCATTGGCTAGTGGCGGTGGGGTAAGTACCATCGTTGGGAAGGGAGCTAACGGGCAATTCATCCCCGTGACGGGCGATAATTTTGCCGAGGACTTCTCGGACGAAAGCGGGTGCAGTGTCGGGAATCGGTGGTCTTAATTCAAAAGCTTCGGGGGTGACAGTGGCGGGAATTGAGACTTGATAGAGGTGTTCTAGGGCAGAATCCACGGCTTTAATGTTCATCTGCACGATTTCTTCGCCTTTCTTGCCGTAGGTCTTGCGGATGGCTTTTTTGATTTGTGCGATCGCGTCTTCCCGCGACAAAACCCCCGCTAGGGCAAAGAAACACACCTGCATAACGGTATTAATCCGACTGCCCATCCCCGCTTCTTTGGCTACTTGAGTGGCATTAATCGTATAAACTTGCAGATGTTTGTCGATGATAGTTTGCTGGAGATTGCGGGGTAGGTGACTAAATAGCTCCTCCGGTGGATAGGGACTATTGAGGAGAAAAATTGAGTTCGATTTAGCGGTTTCTAGCAGGTCAAATTGTTCGATAAATTCCCACTGATGACAGGCGATAAAGTTAGCATCGGTGATTAAATAGGTAGAGCGAATCGGCTCCGGACCAAAGCGTAGGTGAGAAACGGTGACGGAGCCAGATTTTTTGGAATCATAGACGAAATAACCCTGGGCATAATTATCAGTATCTTCACCGATAATTTTAATTGAATTTTTGTTAGCTCCCACCGTACCATCGGAACCTAAACCGTAGAAAACTGCCCGCACTACTTTGTCTGGTTCGGTGGAAAAACTGCGGTCATATTCCAGACTGGAAAAGGTAAGATCATCAACGATACCAATAGTGAAGTGATTTTTCGGTTTGTCGAGACTTAAGTTATCAAATATGCCAGCAACCATGGCTGGAGTAAATTCTTTGGAAGATAAACCATAGCGTCCTCCGACAATTTTCGGCAACTGACCTTCGTACTCTTCCATAAAGGCATTTACCACGTCTAAATATAGCGGATCGCCCCCGGCACCGGGTTCTTTACAGCGATCTAAAACGGCTATTTTTTTCACTGTGGTGGGCAAAGCTGCCAGTAATTTGTCGGCGGTAAAGGGACGATAGAGACGAACTTTTAAAACCCCAACTTTAGCCCCATTTTGATTGAGATAATCCACGGTTTCATGGACGGTTTCCCCTCCCGATCCCATTAACATAATCACTCTTTCGGCATCGGGCGCACCGTGGTATTCATAAAGATGGTATTGCCGTCCTGTTAATTGGGCAAAACGATCCATAATTTTTTGAGTGATATCGGGACAAGCATGATAGAAAGGATTGACGCTTTCCCTTGCCTGGAAATAAACATCGGGATTTTGTGCCGTGCCTCGTAACACCGGTCGATCGGGAGTTAAAGCTCTTTGACGATGGGCAATAATTAGGTCTTCATCTATCAGTTCTTTGAGAATTTCATCGCTAATTAATTCGACTTTTTGCACCTCATGACTGGTACGAAAACCATCAAAAAAGTGCAGAAAAGGAAGCCGCGTTTCTAGGGTGGTAGCTGTGGCAATAGCCGCCAGATCTTGAGCTTCTTGAACGGAATTAGCCGCTAACATAGCCCAACCCGTACTTCTGGCAGACATAACATCACTATGGTCCCCAAAAATTGACAATCCTTGGGCTGCTAAAGCACGGGCTGCCACATGGACTACTGAAGAGGTTAATTCCCCCGCAATTTTGTAGAAGTTGGGGAGCATTAATAATAATCCCTGGGAGGAAGTGAAAGTAGTAGTTAAAGAGCCTGTTTGTAGCGCTCCGTGCAGGGTTCCCGCTGCCCCACCTTCGCTCTGCATTTCGATTACGGAAGGAATGGTTCCCCAGAGATTAGCTCTCCGTTCGGCTGCCCAACTATCGGACCATTCACCCATAGGCGAGGAGGGAGTGATAGGATAAATAGCGATCACTTCACTGAGACGATAGGCAACGCGTGCAACAGCTTCGTTACCATCTATGGTTGCATAGGTTTTTGTGGTCATGTGTTCCCCTTAGTTTTTACGATATTTGTCGGGATTTTAAGTTTTTTTACGGCTCAATTTCGCACTAAATATCCTCTCGTTTCCCTGACAACCGAAGGATTTTCTTTGAGCGTCGCTTTTGACTCCCTATCTACTATTGGACGCTTACGGCAGACAGGCTTAAGTAGAGCAATTTTTCTGTCTCCACCTCGATCATTATCCAGATTCTCGGCTTTCTAGCAATTCGTTATTTTTTCTTAATACGCTGCTGAGTTTGCCAGCAACCGACCCTGGGGTTAATTAATATTCAGAATTGAGATAAAAATTAATGATACTTTTTAAAAAAAAGTGCTAGGTCAGAAGATAAGCTGTTGACTATCTAAATTACTCGTTAAGACTGCATGGGAGCAGGGAGAAGGAATTATGAATTATGAAGTGGGGAGAAGGGAGACTTTTTAGTTATCAGTGAACAGTAATCAGTAATCAGTGAACCGATACGGCCTTTCTCGTAAAGGTGAAGTACAGATTAACCCTTGCTAATCAAGTATGGTAGCCGCAAGAACGAACCTCATCTATCTGAGAAACGCTGTAACTCGCATCTGATAACTGATAAGGGACTTGCGCTTTGATAATGTACCTTTTGGGCGAACGCAGTTCGCCCCTACATTGTGGACAAAATCCGTTACTGTAGGGGCGCAAAGCTTGCGCCCTCCGATCGATTGGGATATTATTCCCACGCAAGTCCCTAACTGATAACTGATTCAAGGCTGTCTCGGAGTCTCCTAACCAAGCACGACAATTTTTGATTGTTGCCAGAGATCTAATAACCAGTTGATTTAGTCGGCCGATGAAGTTAAGATGTACTAGGTTAAACACAAATGAACTAAAGTACAAATTATCTTAACCCAAGGATAGGAAAATAGATCATGACTAACCTCGAATCCCTTACTCAAGCGCAACAGGAGTTGTACGACTGGCTAATTGAGTACATTCGCACTACTCAGCACGCCCCTTCCATCCGGCAAATGATGCGAGCGATGAATTTACGGTCTCCCGCACCGATTCAAAGCCGTTTAGAACGTTTACGCGCCAAAGGCTATATTGATTGGACAGAAGGAAAAGCACGCACCCTGCGGATTCTCAAACAACCAGTGCAAGGTTTACCGGTTCTGGGTGCGATCGCTGCTGGTGGTTTAGTGGAACCCTTCACCGATGTGGAAGAAAAATTCGATCTTTCTAACCTGTTGCAACGCAGTCAAGACTGTTATGCTCTGCGCGTTTCCGGAGACAGTATGATCGAGGACCATATTGCCGATGGGGATCTGGTGATTATGCGTTCTCTCACCGGCAATGAAGGGGTGTCCAATGGGGAAATCGTCGCCGCTAGAGTCGAAGGCCACGGCACTACTTTAAAACGTTTCTACCAAGAAGGAGAAATCATCACTCTCCAACCCTCCAATCAAAAATATCAACCAATTACAGCCAATACTGAACAAGTACAGGTACAAGGGGTTTTGGTTGGTGTTTGGCGCGGTTATTAGCCAAAACTGGGGCGCACTTAAGCGCCCCGATCATTTTTCCTTTCCTTGCTCCCAGAAAAAAATCGGGTGGGCAAACTAGGATAATAGAACGGAATCGAATATCTGTTTTCTTAGTTGCCAGATGTCACCCTGTTCTAGATGTGCCATCCAGCTAGTCAGCGGTCGCAACGCGCTCGCTACGCGAGATCGCTCTACATCTTTCCATTCAATTGTACCGATGGCATAATCTTGTTGCAATCGTCTGAGTCTTCTCCTACCTCGATGAAGGTTATTATTCCTGACGCGAACTCGACCGGGTAGAATGCGGAAACCGAGGAAGCTAGAACGGTATTTAGTGGCAAAAAGTTGACTTTTGATCGGATGAATTTTCAGCCTCAGTTTTACCAAGTATTCTTCAATTTTACCTCTGGCTTCGACCAGCAAATTTTGGTCATCCGAAAAGAGAGCAAAATCATCAACGTACCTGACATACTTGGTAGTTCTAATAACTTCCTTGATAAAATGATCGAGTCCATTAAGATAAATATTGGCAAAAAACTGACTGGTTAAATTACCAATAGGCAGACCTCATTTTCGTTCTAAAGGAGTCAGCCCAATTCATCAATTAAGTAGTCGTGCAAAATTAATTTCCTAGTAAAGATAGGCAAAAGGCAAGAGGTGGTTAGATATGTGTAATTAATTTTGCTTAGGTACTTAACTGACTGACCTATTCATAGCGTTTGAGATCGATCAATTTAAAATCTAATAAAAGTCGGGTCTGATGTCTGAGAACGGCTAACTCGGTGTTGATGTATTCAAGTTTGGCAAGCTTGCTTTTGGCAAATTTAGCCCTGATTAAATTCTCCAATATGTCATAGAGTTGATTAATTAATCTGTCTCCTATCGTGAACTTGTGAACCCTAGGAAAACGCTCTATAATCGGAACGTACTACTTCACCAAATCATAACACTTTTGAATCACCGATAACTCTTTCATTGCCTTCATAAAATTTAACATTAACCCCAATTTTCTCAAAAAAATCGACCCGCCTAAGGGCAGGAAAGAAAAGAAAAGAGAAAAAATAGGGAATGAGGGTAAAAAGAGAAAAAGGGTTAGAGAGTTCTCTTCTACAGTATCAAGAGTAGTCTATATGTACTATAAGCAATAAAAAAATCGCCGGAAAAGGGAAAAAGAGAAAAGAATAAAGGGAAATCAAGTCCTGGGGAAGCGGCAGACAACTCGAAAACCGCTGTCGCTGTAGTTGCGGAAGCCGGGGTTGTACCTGACACGAGGCGCACTGCGACAGTCCCACGGATCGTCGTTCCAAGAACCGCCGCGTAGTACCCTAGTTCTTTTATTACTTAATAGTTGTATAACATTATTTTCATCAAGTAAATATTGCTCTGCGCTTTGTTCTTCATCCCAAACTTCGCTATCAGTCTGTGTTTTATCCTGATAGCTGTCGTGCCAAGGGTCTAAACACCATTCCCAAACATTTCCGTGCATATCATAGATTCCCCAAGCATTCGCGGGAAAGCTCTTAACCGGGGTTGTTCCTTCTCGATATTCGCCTTTACTGCCAGGGCCGTAGGTATAGTTACCATCATAATTAGCCAATTCCGTTGACAGGGTTTCGCCAAAATAAAACGGGGTTGGGGTTGTGGTTCCCGCTCGACAGGCGTATTCCCACTGCGCTTCGGTGGGTAGCCGATAATCTTTCTGGGTCTTCCGACGTAGCCGCGCGCAGAATTCGATCGCATCTCGCCAACTAATCTGCTCCACGGGTCGCCGAGGGTCGCCTTTAAACTGGGAAGGGTCGGGATTTAGATATTCTACTACCTTCTGCCAACCCGCGACCACCGCCCATTGCTCTTGGGTAATCGGGGTTTGTCCCATCAAAAAGCTCTCTACGCTGACGGGGTGTTGGGGTCGTTCATCCTTATCACCCTCTTCTCCCTGCGGGCATCCCATCCAAAATTCACCAGACGGTACGAGGACGAGAGAAAGTTTTATTAGGGGTTCTTGATAAACCGTTATCTGCTGACTACGCTTACTGATAATTGTGATGGTCACTGCTGTCGTTCGCTGGTGGATTGAAAAGAAGAACTCTTCGGTTTCCCTACCAAGCTCTCCTTTTCGGTTGATTTTTGGATACCTCTAGGATATCGCCGGAGTCGGTCTGGACTTTCCCTACTTCACGCCCGATGGATTCCCATCCACCGGCTCTGGAATTAACTCTGGCAAATATTCACCACAGTGGGAAAGTGCTGGGGAAGCGGCAGACAACTCGAAAACCGTTGTTGTTGTTGTTGCGGTTGTCGGGGTTGTTCCTGTTACGATTCGCACTGCGACAGTTCCTCGGATTGTTGTTCCAAGAACCGCCGCTCTATTGCCGACCCCAATGTTTTTATTATGCCGACTCAGTGGTTATTTAGGATAGCCTGCCAATACTTTTTAAGATTTTTTGGCGCAAATGATGGCTATCCGCATGGCTCAGGTGAGCGAACCAAGCGGTTAATCTTCGCTCGAATTCGCTTTGGCTCAAAAGACCCGCTTCTAGCTCTCTTTGTAAACTTTGTAAACGCTGTCTTCCCCGTTGTAGGTTATCGCTACGAACTCGAATACGATCTGGCAACACTCGATATCCGACAAAATTCGCACCGTGAACAGTAGCGAAGAGTTGGCTTTTGACGGGATGAATTTTTAGCCGTAAGGTCGTAAGGTAGGCTTCTATATCCTGCCGTGCTTGTTGGAGTATCTCTTTGTCATCACTAAATAGAGCAAAGTCATCAACATAGCGCAAATATTGCTGAATTTTCAATTTTTCTTTGACAAAATGGTCAAATCCGTCTAAAAATACATTAGAAAAAAATTGACTGGTTAGATTACCGATAGGAAGTCCTCGACGACGTTGGAGCGGGGTTAGCAGGTCATCACCTGGATAGTAGTTAGATACGGGATCTTGGGGATTGCTACTATCAATAATTAGATCGATTAGGGCTAGGGTGCGGGGACATTTGAGTTTACGATGTAAGGTACTTTTTAGGATTTCATGGTCGATGCTGGGGAAATATTGACAGATATCGCATTGTAGAATATAGCGATTATGGCGAGCAAAGTGAATAAAGCGTTTTAAGGCGCGATGTGTCCCAAATCTAGTTCGATTGGCATAACTATCAAAGATAAAAGTACGCTCGATCGCAGGTACAATTATCCGACAGAGAGCGTGGTGGACAATGCGATCTCGATAGGGGGCCGCCGAAATTAGGCGTGGTTTGGGGTCTGTTATACGGAAACTGCGGTACTGACCGGGATGATAGGTCTGTTCGATTAGCTCATCTTGCAACTTGATTAAATTTTTCTCCCGTTCCGCGTTAAAGGCGAGGACATTAGGGCGATAGCGTTTACCTTGCTGCGCGAGCCGAGCGGCCGCTAGGAGGTTTTCAAATTCGATAATTTTTTCCCATGTATTGCCAATTCTAACGACCATTCTTTGTTCCGGTTAGGTTAACTGGTGGGATTTTCGTTTGGGATTTTAGCCAGCCCCCTAGTTCATTACCGATTTCGACTAAATATCGACTCAGATTTTCGTAACGTTTATCGGACATAATATTAAGGTCAACCATTAACCGTATTTGGTAGTAGAGAACCGACAATTTAGGGTTGAGAGAACGCAAAATTTCCTCTTTCTCTTGACTATACTTGGCTTCTATCAATCCTTCTAGTAATTGATAGAGATTATTGGCTATCCTTTCCCCTAGGGTAAAGCGATAATTGCGGGGAAGACGACTCAATATCGGGTTTAACCAGAGGATGAGGTCATAGGTTTTTTGAATAACTGACAATTCTTTTTCGTTGTGGTTCATGTGTACTAATTAGTCCCCAAAAAATCGCCGGAAAAGGGAAAAAGAGAAAAGAATAAAGGGAAATCAAGTCCTGGGGAAGCGGCAGACAACTCGAAAACCGTAGTAGTTGAGGTTGCGGTTGACGGGGTAGTTCCTGTAACGATTCGCACTGCGACAGTTCCTCGGATTGTAGTTCCAAGAACCGCCGCGTATCACCTTCGTATTTTTATCACTTAATAACTGCATAGTTATATTCTTATCTAGTAGATTAGTCGGGTTATTGTCGAACGCAAAGCGATCGCTACGCGAGATCGCCCTCTCTTCAGCATCCCACAGATCTATACACCATTCCCAGACGTTACCGTGCATATCCTGTAAACCAAAGGCGTTGGGGGGATAGTTACCGACAGGGGTTGTTTGCTTGGGGCTTGCCGTTTTTGCTTCGTCGGCGTAGGTTTGCTGTGAGTCGTAATTGGCTAGTTTTGCAGTTAGGGTCTCGCCGTAGTGGAAAGGGGGATATGATCCCCCCTGACCCCCCTTAACAAGGGGGGCTTCTGTATTGGCGTGACAGGCGTATTCCCATTGGGCTTCAGAGGGTAGGGCGTAGGGGAATTTGGTTAGCTTGGCTAGTCGTCCACAGTATTCGATCGCATCGAACCAACTCACATTTTCTACAGGCCGTAACCAATGACTCGTTTCCCCATAGTCGTCTTTAAATCGTGATGGGGTTAGGTCTAGATTATTTTTTATTTTTAAGTCTTTACGGCTGGCGATCGCCCACCATTGAGCTTGGGTAATGGGGGTTTGTGCCATAAAAAAGGGTTTTATATAGATAGTCTTACCGTCTTTGAGCAGAGTTCCGCCGGGGATGAGGAGCATTCTAATCTCGGTTAGCCCCGCGGGGGGTTGATCCTTCCTTTTGTTAAAGGGAATATCTTCTTCGTAATATTTAGCGGTGACGGGTTGACGTTTAATGATATTTCCTTGTCGATCGACAAATACAGTTTCCCCGTCCCATTGGGGTAAGTCTGTTTGTTCCGCTCGCTTATTATAGATAAAGAGTATCTGAGCTTCTAGCTCTTTAATGCCCGATTCGATCGCTAGTTCGTAGAGGTCGCCGTCTTCTAGGTTCAAGCTGGCGCACTGTTCCCGCAGGGCGATGAACTCGGTTTCGGCTTCACCTTCGAGGATGGTGAGCCTGCCGACTTCGATCATGGTGGTTTCTGGGGTGAATTGGGTGAGAAAGTCTTCTTCTCTAGCTGTTTGAGTCGCTTTTGGCTGACCTTGCTCTAATTGCTGTGCGATCGCCAGATATTTTCCCCCCAAATTCCTTAAAATACTGGCCGCCACTTCGGCAAAAGGACTAATGATGTCTTGTATATCTGTACCTACTTCTGTTGGAGGCTTTTTCAATTCAGCGAGGAAGTCTCGCAATTCTAGGTTCAGTTGTTTGGCAATATATTTGGAGACGCGATCGAATACATCTACTGTAGTAGAGCGAGTAGAACTGCATTGTAAAATTTTTCTTACTTCTGGATTGATAAAATCGTAGAGTACCGCATCTGGGTCAGATTCCTTAATCCCTAACGAACGAACGCGAAGAATACCGCCTAAAAATACTTCTGCGATTTGGACTTGACCAGCGGACGGTAACATTTCCTTACGGATCAATCGAACTACTGGCAGAAAAATTGTCGGTGCCGCCGCTAACAATTCTGCTAATTCTTGAGCTAGAAGCGAAGCATTATTGCGAAATCGTCTAACTATTTCTTCTGGAGTTAAATTTAGCTTACCCTCGGGTTCTAATTCTTCTTTGGTATCGGGAGTCAGTACAAATCCTGCTACTTTGGTGTCACCGCGCCCCACGACTACACCGCTCCATCGTGCGACACTGAGAGGTTCCAAAGTAAAAACAGGAATCTGTAAACGATTCTGTTCACGAAAGACGTTTTCCCAGAGCAGCACGTCTCTAATTTTTAATCGGCTATTAGTTAAACCAGGTTCATCACTAACTAAAGTTACTTTCGCTCCCAATCCCAAACCAGTTTTCAGCCAAAGCCATTCTGGAAGCATCTGCAATATAGCTAATGGACTCGATTGACTCCACAATTTTAAAAGCGGAAACATCTTGCCATCTTGCCAATAGGATGCCACGCAATCACTAACTACTACAATGAGGCGGCGACCATTAGGATTGAGTAATTCTTTAGGATGATAAACCCTAGAATTAATCTTGCTTAATCCTTCATAGAGAAATAGATTATTTTCCTTGGAAGCTAATTGCCAGACCCGCACATCACGAAAGATACCATAATGTTGCAGTACGGTTTTTAGATCTGCTAACGTTTGATGCCAAATATCCATCGAGGAACTGCGATCAAATACCAATGCTAGTTCTAACCAAGGTTCTAAGGCTGGTTTAAAAACAGGAACCAAGATTTTTCCGTCAGTCGCGGCAAAACTTTCGACTGTTCGTACTTCATCCAAAATACTCGGGCGATCCCGTGTAGGTACGCGCCGCAATAATGTTTTTAAGGCTTTTGCCAAAGATAAGGAACTGCCGAGATCTGATGGATTATCAACTGGAAAAGTTAAAGAACCACCGCCACCGCCACTGGATGAGTCTTTGCTTTGCTGTCGTGGGAATAACTGTCCCCCAGACTCTTTATTTTGTTGCCGATTGTTGTTGGGCAGTTGATTGTTGTTGGGCAGTTGATTGTTGTTTGGCTCCTCTTGGTTAACTTCTGCTTTACTTTCAGTAGATTCTACAATCTGAGGCGAATGGAGCAATAACCAGCACAAATCAGCTAATTCGTAGCTAGTCATTTCTAGCTCTGACTGATTGAGAGTCTTAAGTAACCGTTTGAATCGGTCTGATTTTGCCAGTGCGGAAGCATCGCTCATAATCCCTCGGTATCATTCAAGCTCTTAAACAGTAGCTCTTTCAAAGATTCGCAGTCGAGAGTAGATTCTGCACCACCAGTCAACATATATACAACGTTGAGGAGTTGATCCGTTGCCAAATCTTTTGCCAATTTTTCTTTACCCAGAAAATCTGTAATTAATTGACTAATGCGATCGCTAGACTGATCAAAATATTTATCACCCATGTGAGATTTGACTATGGATTTCAGATTATTAATGCCCGGATTAGGCATTTTGATTCTGATACAACGTCTTTTGAAGGCTGGAGGAAAATCCCTTTCCCCGTTACTGGTCATCACTACGATGGGGAAAGCATGGCATCCCACTATTCCGCTATTTAGCTTGACGGGATGAAGATTTTTATCCCAAGTAAAAACTGAAACTGGTTTATCGGGGTTTTTCTTTGTCCAACGTTTTAATTCGGGAATTTCATATTCGCCTTCTTCAAACAGATTGAGCAAGTCATTGGGTAAATTGATATCGCTTTTGTCTATCTCGTCTATTAAAAGCACTCTGGGTAAAGCTGAAGGAAGAAATGCCGTACCCAAAGCTCCTAAAGTGATATAAGAGCCAATATCTTGTTTGCCCTCGGAATCTGGTTCTTGTAAACGGGCGATCGCATCATAACGATACAAACCATCCTGAAGGGTCGTTCGAGCCGTAATCGACCATTTTAAAACCGGACCCAATCTCAGTTGGTATGCTAAGGCATAGGCAAGGGAGGTTTTTCCCGAACCGGGACGACCTGTCACTAACAGGGGACGACGCAAGCATAAAGCCGCATTTACCCCGGCGATGACTAGATCGATCGCTTTTTGAAGTTCAGTATTTTTAGAATCTGCTTCATTATTGGATATTTCTGACAAACGGAATTTTTCACCGCGATCGCGATCATTTTTTTCACTCTCGACAGGTTCCAATAAATTTAACCAACGTTCGGTATCTTTAGGGAGAATAGGTCTATTGAATTTTCTCCAAGGAGGTGGAGGCGGAAGATTGAGAGTTTCAGATGCTGGTAGCTGTTCCCCTCGACCATTAAAAGGATGCCAGTGAACTGATTTAGTTTCTTCTGCCATTTTATCTAGTTTCCTCCTATTATTTGTAAAGGCTTTTCGTCGGGTAAGATTTCTGGATCTTCTAACAACATACCGAGATAATAGCCAGGATACTGTTTACGCTCTGTTTCAGTTCTAGCCCCCCATACAACACTTCTTAGCTCCCAAGTTTTTTCAAGTAAACCACGACATCGATCGGATAAATTATCGCAACTCAGACATTGTGTAAATTCCTGTTCAAATTCTACCTCTGAGGGAATACTATCCCAATTCCAAACGGCTATGGGAATACCGCTATCAAAAATAGACTCAAAGAACCTCATACGCTCAATTTTATCGACAAAGAGAGAACCTTTTAATATAATCCCCCACAGATTCGAGCAATTTTTCATAAAAATCTCTAGTTTTTTCCAATTAGAGATTTGAGTATCTCCAAGAATCTCAATTATGTTAGAGGCTGGAGTATTATTTATATCATTAGCTAGAATATTCTTGGATATTTCACGACAATCACCATTCAAAAAAGTATGGATTCTTTCCCATCCTTTTTTGAGTGATCCAATGCGGCTATTTTTTCGTATGCGTTCTCTACTTCGTAAAAATAATCGGTAATTTCTTACCAATGATATAGTCGCTTCTTCTTCACAAATCATTGCCCAATTATCTAGACTAGAATGTAAATCGGAAAGTGGAATGAATACTTCTATTCTCAACTGATCAATTGCTTGACCCCGAAATTGAGGATCAGTTTCAAGATAATCAATGTATGATTTTATCGCTGTTGGAATATTTTCAAATTTAGGGCAATCAATACCATTTTTATTTTTAGATAATGAGATTTCAAATAGTTTACCCTGAATTTTAAACTGTCCTTGAACATTCCATTTGTCTTGATTCTGTCCATCGCCTAGTCTCTCAATTATGATTAATAAGATCGGTGGCAAGCAAGAACTATTTTCATTAATATTGGGGTCAAGTGCGGCTTCAGTTTTTTCCAATTTATGATTAGCTTTATCTAGCCATGATTTTATATGTCCATTATCATCTTTTAGTGATTGAGCTAATTTGATTATCAATAATAATCTAGGTTTGTATTGATTGAGAAATTCTTGTTTTAATAACTCATAATTCTTGGTAAAACACAAACTTTTGATATAAGAAGAATCTTCGTAATTTTTATTGATTTCTTTAATCTCAGAACAGGCTTTCCAAATATTTTTCCAATCAATTGTGTTGAGAATTGATTGTAGGTCTGTCCACAAACTTTCAAATGTCTCGTCGCAATCATTATTTTGTAATTTAACATCAAAAAGAGCAATCTCCTCTTTAGAGTTATTTCTTGCTTCTTGTTGTTGTCTGGCAAGATCGCTAACAACTTGAATTAAATTCTGAAAATAACTATTATTTTGTTCATAAAAATTAATCGCATCGATTAACTCATCAAATCGATCTGGAAATCCGCTTAATGCTTTGAGAATACTCAATACTGAATCACGAACAGTATTTCGTTCTTCTACTTGTTTGCCAATATCATGCAAAAAACCAATTACATCTCTTCTATTTTGAGTATCTCGGATAGAAGGGCAATTCTCTAAGGCTTCGATTAACTCATTAAATCCTAGATCGTTAGGTTTTATCGGTACTCTCAACAACATTGTTAATCAAACTCCTTTGGCAACATTTGTATTGCAGTTCTTCTTAAATTTTGCATAGCAACAGAATCATTTTCGTAGAGCATATCAATAACGTCTAATAGCTCTGCCAATCCCCCTGAATAACTGCGGGAAGTTCTAATTGCACTTAACACTACAGTATTTGCATTACCTTCCATGATTATGTTATTGGCTATTTCTTTCCTTAGATTCAAAATAATATCTTTTCGACTTTGGGAATCTCGAATTGACTGACATTGTAAAAAAAGATCGCGCAATAGTACTAATTCTTGGATAGTCAAATCACGAGGTAGCTGAACACTATCTCGTTCTCTTGCTTTAGTGGCTGGCTCAATTTCGCTAAATCGTTCTTTTCTATTGCCTCCCCAGTCTTGATACAGCAGAAATGAGGGAGTTTGCCTGGTTTGTCCATCCTCTCGAAGCTTAATGAAATTTTCCTGCACATTCTGCATAACCGCTTCCATATCTGGTGGCCAAAGCTCTGTATCTTTTGATGAGTTCAATTCATTCAATAGTTCCCGTGAAAATATACCCGTTTGCTCATCACTTTTATTAATCGCATATTCTCCCGGATTAGCCGCAAACATTGCCATTTGTTTTTGACTTGGCAAATGTTTACCAATAGAAAGAAGATCGTCCGGTGGAGTTATCTTTAATAATTGGGAATTGGCACAGGCATCGAAGATTAATAACTGCTGAGGTAAATTTTTATATAAATCGGTCTGCATAACATTAAGCTGGGCGGTTAAATTTAGATTTTTGAGATACTCCATTGTCGCATCGGCATAAATCAATCGGCGATCGCCTTGGGGAGCGATCCAACCGTGTCCCGACCAAAACAAGAAAAACAAACTTGCTGTTTTCTCTCTCGCGTCTTCACGCAGAGCTTTATTGACTATATCTTTGTTTGCTTCTAAGGGTTTACTATCGATGAGATTGGTAATCTTGTCAACAATTCCGACATTGCGATCGAGTGGCGACAGAAAAACCGAAATATTTTCAGGAGGCACATTGCGATCTCGTAACCATTGACAGAACTGATAAACATCATTGACCGGGCCATTCAAATCTGGAATGGAACTAGAATCAGCATACTTTTCGATTCCCACTAAAATTGCTTGTGTTGTCGATGGTTCAGCCATTAACTATCTTCTCCATCTTCTGCCAAACGGCATCCCAAACTTTGTCATTATTCCAATATGCACCGTGAGACTCAGGGAACGGTTGTTTACTGTCGATTTCGACATCTTGTATCTTTCCGGGGAATATTTTCTCCCCTACATAACTGAGAAAATCGTTGCGATCATAAATATTTAACCAATCGGGGAAAGTATCCGGCAGCTTGGCATTGGGATTATATTCCATCCCCACCAAAGCATTCAGTTCATAAAGAATCGGAGATTGAGAACCGATCGTCACCAACAAAGCCACTTGTGGTAATTGTTGTTCTAATAGCAAATCGACGGCAATAATACCACCCAAACTATGGGCGATTAATACGGTGGGATATTCCAGACGTTCAACGGTTGTGCGAACAAAGTCTCTAAGCTTTTGTCCCCTTGCTTGATACATCAAGATATCTCCCAAAGTGCCACTGTATTGTTCTGAAAATCCACTTCGCCTCCTTTGGAGATTATTGTTAATAATACGCCTGATTGTGCCAGAAATACTCTGTTTTACGCCAGATAAAAGTCCTTTTTCCGTGCCCCCTAGTTCCGCCGCTATTTGCTCGACAATATGATCTCGTAATCCCCCATTAACCGATAAGGCAAATTCCCCGTATTTATCTCTCACCAAAATAGCACTCTGGGCTACCAGCGCACGGGCGATCGCTATGCGGTATTCTCCTAATGGTTCCGTGGCGGATTCGATCGCTTTTTGATAATCGCTTTCGTTGACGATAATGGATTGGGATTGAGGAAAAAACTCGCCAATGCCAGCTTGATCGAGCATTTCTTGGAGATTAGAGGATGGATTTAAGGCTCGAACCCGATTATCCAAATCCTCGCCTAGCTTTTCCCCAAAAACAGTTCTTTTGTCCTCGGAACTTATGGTTAGGATTTGCAGTTCGATGAGCGGATCTTGATATAGTAACTCCCATAAACCCAGAACGTAGTCTTCATCAGTTAAATCGGTTTCTGAGGCTTTTTTTTGATCCGACACTGGAATAGATAGTCCCCCAGCATTTAACGTTGTGCCGAGTGAACCACCCCAGTAACACTTATGAAAACGCAAATTTTCATTGCGTTCTTTCAATTTTCGGCTAATGATACTAAAAGTTTTGCTATAGGCAGGTTCTCGTACCCCAGTACCGTGGATAAAAACTAGATCACAATCGCGTTCCTTCACCGACTCACCTCCTCGGTACATGAATAAGATTTGATCGAAGTCCTCAATTCCTTCATTTGTAGTTCCAGTTGACTTACCCGCTGACTCAACGGCACAGTCTCGGCACAGCCCAAGTAAGCAGCAATCGCACTGACGATCACATCCGTCTTGGACGTGCCAACCCGCTCGACGTACTGGTTGAGTTCGGCGAGGAGAGGTGGGGGAATTCGGACGGCGATTTGTGGTTTGCCCATAACAATTGCATTTCTTCTCCCGCCATGCTACCAAACGCATGACCAAGTATCAACACGCTAAATAAATCCCACAGCATCCCGGACATTATTTTCTCAAAAAAATCGACCCGCCCTTGGGCGGGAAAGAAAAGAAAAAAGAAAAAATAGGGAATGAGGGTAAAAGGGAAAAAAGAGGAAAAGGGTTAGAGAGTTCTCCCGAAAATGCAGACTACCCGAAAACCGTAATTGTTGATGCGGTTGACGCGGCGGAAGTAGTAGTCGTAGCGAATCGCGGAACGACAGTAAGTAGGATTGTAGCTCCAGGAACCGCCCCGCAGAGGAGAACGATTATCATTCCCATTTTCTATCCAGACACTGCCATCCGTCGGCGCACCGTCATAGTTATCGTGCCAGGTATCGGCGCACCACTCCCGGACATTGCCGTGCATATCGTACAGTCCAAAGGCGTTTGGGGGAAATTGTCCCACGGGAGTTGTTTCGTTTTGATATTCTCCGTTCGGTTCATCGGCGTAGGTATTACTGGCATTGTAGTTAGCCAATTCCCCCGTAATGGTTTCCCCAAAGTGAAACGGGGTGGTGGTTCCAGCACGACAAGCGTATTCCCATTCCGCTTCACTCGGTAGTCGGTATTCCCGAACCGTTAGTTTTGATAATCTCGCACAGAACTCGATCGCATCGTACCAGTTGACTTGTTCCACGGGACGGCG
>NZ_JAPZSS010000125.1:0-1304 GCF_027532015.1 Microcystis sp. LE19-131.1A
TAAGGGACTTGCGTGGGAATAATATCCCAGCTTTGAAAATCGCTCTGTAGAAGAATCAGACCGGCCAGATGGCATATTATCAAAGCGCAAGTCCCTTAGCTGCGGAGGCGCTCGAAGGCTCTCCCCCTACTTAGAGTGATCAGCAAACCTGAACGCTCGGAGGGCGCAAGCATTGCGCCCCTACAGTAACGGATTTTGTCCACAATGTAGGGGCGAACTGCGTTCGCCCAAAAGGTAGATTATCAAAGCGCAAGTCCCTAAATAATTACTCATAATCTAGTATGACCTGTACCCATTTGGGCGGACGAGGAATCGGATTACCGAGGCGATCAAGAACTAATAACGCCACTAAATGCACGGCAAATAAGTATAATAAACTATTGACAAATATGCCCACAACTGCTATCGATTGCACTTGCAGCAGCGTCGGTTTAGCGAGAATCCCTAACTGGGTGAAAATCCAATCAATAAAATTAGTCGCTTGGGTAATCACATATAACCAGAGATTTTCGCCTAAAAGAATTGAAAACAGCCAAAAACGAAAGAATAAACCAAAAGCCCCCAACAGTCCCCCAGTCAAGATAGAAAATTCCCAGCGCGCACCCCGGCGCCAGCATAGCCCCAATTGTACCCCCATCAAGCCGTGGGGAATCAAAAAGACAATACTGCGAGTCGGTCCCATCAACACCGACAAAAGTAAACTAGAAACTAATGCTGTCATCCAAGCACAGCGAGCGCCCCAACGTAAATAGGCTAAAGCGATAGGAATCGGGAAGAAAACCCTTAATAACGGTCCGAGGGGAAAATAATAATCAATTAACCAGATTAAACTGGTAGCACTGGCCAAAAAAGCCGTCTCCACCGTGATCAGGGTAGAGATAGACTTGAGGGGAGATGGTTGGATAGGTTTAGCAGTGGGTTTATCTAGGGGTTTCCCTTCTTCCCCCAGATCTACCCAATTGGTTTCATCTATTGTCTCTTCTGAGGATTGAGCGGGAGCATTAGCGTTAGAATCGTTCATTCTATCAGTTATCCGGTGGTCGGTACGGGTTGGCCGGCTATCCTTAGCTTAGACTTGCGACTCCCAGTCAGGCAAGAGGCAAAAAATAAGTAGGTAGGTGTTAACAATTGTCAACCCCCCTGATTAAGGGGATCGAACCTAAAATAGACCTCCTGCAAAAGTCTTATTCAGCTACTTGATTATAGCCTAAAGCAAGTTCGTAGTTGTAAATGCCAGCGATTAAATTAAATCTCAGACCAAAACGTCGTCTCCGATTCCTGTATCTTGATGATAAAATTCTAAA
>NZ_JAPZSS010000004.1:0-2020 GCF_027532015.1 Microcystis sp. LE19-131.1A
GAAAAACTTGATTAATAATGTACAGGATTAATTCTACTACAAAATTGGAAGGAGGGGGCAACCATCGATCCCTACCTCCCACACTCCGAGAATGATTATTATTCTTGAGAATGAATAGTTTATTTTTTGGAAGTCCCTTAGTTGTTTAATTGCCCCAGAAATGTTCAATACTCCGGCTAAACATTTTGGTTCATTTTCACTGTCTGCATATTGGCAGGGGAGGGCGCTTTTTAGTATTGCCTCCCGGACAGCGTGAGGATTGGGGGTTTCTCCCCGCTGCACCTGCAAGCTGAGTAATAAGGCGGCTACTCCGGCCACAATGGGCGCGGCGAAGCTGGTTCCACTCAGTTGCACAGTCCCGCCCCCTGGTTTTGCCCCTAAGATGTTTTCTCCAGGAGCAAGGATGCCTTGGCTTTGGTAGGTTTCCCCCCAATTACTAAAGTCGAGGGGATGCCCTCTAGCATCGACCGCACCCACCGCTAGGACGGCGGGAAGGGCCGCCGGAACTTGGAGGCATTCACAGCCATCATGGCCGGCAGCGGCAACGAGAAGAATATTTCTCTCGTTACACATCTCGACGGCACGAATTAGCCAGTCTTCGGCTTCTCCCATATCAGTGAGGGCTCCGCCGCTAATATTAATCACCTTTGCCCCATTTTCGGCGGCTTGTTCAATCGCCCTCGCTAAATCCAGTTGGGAGAGTTTACGGTTATCGTCGGCGAAGACGGGGACGAGTAGGCCTCGACACTGGGGGGCAATACCTTGGATGTCGCTGTTGGGTTGTGCGAAGATGAGGCTGGCAATATGGGTTCCGTGGGTGGACATTTGCCCGGCGGTGGCTTGATGCTGGACGAGGGTGGGTAAACGGGTTAGGTCTGCCCCATTAAAGCAGGGATGGTCGGTATCAACTACACCATCGAGAATGGCGACGGTTATTTCTGATGCGCCTTTGGTTTGTTTTTGTAGTTCTTTTAATCCCGGAATAGTTAAGACGTTCATCTTTTTTTAATTCTTGGGTTAACCGATAAAATTAATAATTAAATACATCACAAACCTTTAAGTTTAATTCTTTGAATCTGGGAGATTTTACTAGGTCATCATTGCTAAAATTACCAACCTGTGTGTAAGCATTTCCTCTTAATTCTAAGACTAAAATAGTTTGAGTTTGAGGATCAACTATCCAGTATTCAGGAATCCCACAATCTTGATATTGGCTTCTTTTGGCGATGTAATCTCTCTCTCTTTGGATTTCCCCCGGACTAACCACTTCAATGACTAATAAGGGGGGTGCCATGGAAAGAAGAATCGTATTTCTCTGGGAGAGTAATTGAATATGTTCTTCTCGAATAATGGTTAGGTCAGGATAACGGTTTTTCGGTTCGCCTCTCACTTCTAATTCTAAACCATGTCCTCTGACTCTCCGATGTCCAACAAGTGAGGCAAATGTGAGAAAAAGAAAGTTAGCGATTTCAAAGTTAAGTCCTGATTCTGGTGACATTTCTACCAATTCTCCGTTAAATAATTCATAAGATTCCTCTGAATTATCCTCATATTGTAGATATTCGGCAAAGGTTTGAAAGCGGGGTTTTGTGATTAACATAATTTCTTCATCTCTTTTTGTTGTTTAATTAATTTTTATGGCAACCAATCGCGATCTAGTAATTGTTCTAGTGAGTAAGGACATTGAGAGGGAAAAATCACAGTATTCGCTGTTTTGATTTTGACGAAACCTAACGCATCTTCATAAATATAGTTTAATTCTTCTTCTAAATAATTACGGAGATTAGCCGTTATTTTTCGCCTTAATTGAGTCCGAAAATTATAGATTTCTTCCTGCCAATTAATTGTATTATATTCTGTTTCTTTTGTCCAGTATTGCAGTAATAATAAATGGCGGATAACCTGTTCTAAAAGACTGGCTACCGCATTTTTCTTTTCTTTGCCCAAATCCTCTAATTCCTCGATTAAATGTTCTAAGTCTAGCTGTTGAAATTGATGATTTCTAAGCAAGCTAATGGTT
>NZ_JAPZSS010000215.1:0-29674 GCF_027532015.1 Microcystis sp. LE19-131.1A
ATAAATTCTCTCTAGCATTTTCTGGCTCTCGGGGTTTAGGTCTCTAATCAATCTCATTGTATTTTCCTGCTGCTTCGTTTTTTTATGTATTATACTTCTTAATTTTTTATTTGGGTAATTAATTTTGCATGACTACTTACAACACATCGATTAAAAAAAATCTACGGGCAGTAAAATAAACTTTTGTAACAGAGGATGTTAAGCACTGTTGCAAGATCGGGCAGAATCGGAGGATATCGTTCCTTTCGGCTAAACCCCTGTGGTACACTGCAAAGCGTACTCGCTCGTAAGTATGTAGGAGAAAACCTGAGTGTTAAGAGTCGCTGTTGTGGGTTCAGGGCCGGCCGGTTCTTCGGCGGCAGAAACATTAGCTAAAGCAGGCATTGAAACCTATTTATTTGAACGCAAATTAGATAATGCTAAACCCTGTGGTGGAGCGATTCCTCTCTGTATGGTGAGCGAATTTGACCTACCTCCTGAAATTATTGATCGCCGGGTGAGAAAAATGAAAATGATCTCCCCCTCGAACGTCGAAGTCGATATTAATCTCGATAATCAAGACGAATATATCGGAATGTGTCGTCGGGAAGTCCTCGACGGTTTTATGAGAGAACGCGCCCATAAATTAGGAGCGCATTTAATCAACGGAACCGTTTACGGTCTCGACATTCCCACCAATAGCACCGATCCCTATACCCTACACTACGCCGATCACTCCCACGGCAATTCCCAAGGGGAAATGAAATCTCTGAAGGTGGATATGGTTATCGGCGCCGACGGTGCTAATTCTCGCATTGCCAAAGCTATTGATGCCGGGGATTACAACTATGCGATCGCTTTCCAAGAACGCATCCGTCTTCCCCAAGATAAAATGGCCTACTACGAAGACCTGGCGGAAATGTATGTAGGAAAAGACGTATCCCCCGACTTCTACGCTTGGGTATTCCCCAAATACGATCACGTCGCCGTCGGTACTGGCACAATGAAGGTCAATAAAGCCATGATTAAAGACCTACAAGCTGGTATTCGCGCTCGCGCGGCCCGTCGTCTGGAAGGAGGCGAAATCATCCGGGTGGAGGCTCACCCCATCCCCGAACATCCCCGTCCTCGTCGTGTAGTTGGTCGCGTGGCACTGGTGGGAGATGCTGCGGGAACAGTTACTAAGTCTTCGGGAGAAGGCATCTATTTCGCCGCTAAATCGGCGCGGATGTGTGCGGAAACCATTGTCGAAGTCACTAACGGCGGCCAACGTATTCCCACAGAGGACGAGTTAAAACTCTACCTCAAGCGTTGGGATAAGAAATACGGTATGACCTATCTGGTATTAGATATCCTGCAACGGGTTTTCTACCGTACCGATGCCACCCGGGAAGCTTTTGTGGAAATGTGTTCCGATAAGGATGTACAGAAGATGACTTTTGACAGTTATCTCTATAAAACCGTTGTTCCCGCTAATCCTCTCGTACAGATGAAGATTACTGCTAAAACCATCGGTTCTCTCCTGCGCGGTAACGCTTTGGCCCCTTAAAATCCATTGATAACCAGAAAACCCAATCTCCGGCGGTGGTTGGGTTTTCTTTTGGGTTGTTTCATCTCCTGTCTTGCTTAACAATTGAGATAGCAAATTCTCCTCAAATATGCCTGAATCGTGGGTAAGCAGCCCATATAAAGTTCATTTTGTCAAGGATTGTTAAGATGCGCTTACCCCTCGATGGGAGTCATGGTTTTCCTATTCCTAGGTCTTTCTTAATTGTAGGGGGAACTTGAGAATCAGAAATTAGAAACCCGTGATAAAGTGGATAGCCATAAGAATCATAACTGTTATTGGGATGAAATACATAAAACTTGTTTTTTTCTTTTTGATATCCATAGCGTTTTTTTTTATAATCTATGGAATGATTTAAGACTTCTTGAGCTTCTTCGATTGTTAAATCCATTGGAGTTCCTTTAACACTAGGTGCGGTTCCTTTCAATGATGAATCATGTTTAGGAGTTCCAGTGTAACGAGGACATAATTTTCTAGATTGAGTAATCTCGGTTAAATTTCTGATGGTAACATTTTCAGAGGATTGGTTTTCTTCTCGAAATGTTACCTCAACGGTTTCATCAACAAAATCGTCCGATTTTTGTAAACTGAGTAAACTACCTTTAAGTTTCACCGCTCCAGTTAAAGAACTCGATGTAATATTTTTGTTGTTAAAATAGCATTCGCAAGATTCAAGCAATCCTTGGTTATCGATAAATGGTCCCTTGGTTAAAATTAGTATCAAAAATTTAGCCAGCACTTGCTCTTGTGGATGAGGAGACTTTATTTTTTGGCAAATCCATTGATGAATAGTAAGATTAGATAATATTTTTTGTTGAGATAAACTACTATGAGTCTGGATAGGATAATTGTTCTGTATAGGTTTTACTTCTTGGATGATATCATATAAGTTTTTGAGCAGTTCGTAAGCCTCATTGTCGTTTTTAGCTTGCCCAGTAAAAGAAAGTTCATTAATCAAAAACTTCATTTTAAAGCAACTCCATTAAATCTTTTTCCACTTGATCAAAAAATCCATCAGGCCACTGATCAATTCCTCCGTCTTGATAAAGAATGGGTGAAATAACTTCTGATACAGCTTGTCCTTGTTTCAAATATCTTTGAAAATAATGAATTCGTACATCTTGAGCATCAATTTTCTTATTTTTTACCGCTCTACGAATACCATTTAAGACATGATCACTATGAGTTTCTACTATAATTTGTACCCCACAGCTTGCCGCTAATGCTAACAGTTCTCCTATCTTAGATTGTCCTTTTGGATGAAGATGTGCTTCAGGATTTTCTAATAAAATTAACGTATCTGTAACAGATGATAATAAAGCCACAACAATAGGTAGTATATATGTAATACCAAACCCAGTATTTGTAGGACGATAAGGATTACTCAGTCCGTAAGAGTATTGTAAACTGACTAAATCCATTTCTGGATGAGATGAGATTATGATTCTAGTTCCAGGGCTAATTTCTCCAATCCAAGCTTCCACTTGATTTTTAAAACTTGTAGAAATTGCTTGAGGATGTTCTAATTTTGAATCTCTAATTTTCTCTTCTTCGTAGATAGAAAGAAAATGTGCTGTAAATTCTCCCTTACTTCCAAGCTGTTTATGCTGTTTGACTTGAAATTCTGAAATTTCAAAATGTGGACTTGGAGACATTCTTTCTGCTCGTAGATAGTAAAATTTATCAGTAAAAAGATTGGATCGGTAAATTTCTTGAGGAATAGTATCTTGGGACAGGGGAGATAGTTGAAGAACATCAGAATTAGGATCATATTCAAAAACCCATGAACTTTTACCATGATCTGCGCTGGTAATTTCAAAAGTAATTGAATCTTCTTTTGCACCTTCAAAGAGAGCGTCTTTAGCTGTTCCAATACGAACTAAATCACCATTTAATGCTAATCCTTCCTTTGGTAATAAATCCTGCTTATAGGACTGGCGAAGTAATAATAAGGATTGTAGCAAAGTGGATTTGCCACTACTATTTAATCCTGAGAGCAAAGTTAGCGGTTTTAAGTCAAAAGATTGATTTTCAAAAATCTTAAAATTTTTTAACACTAATGATTCTAACATGATAACACCTCTTTTATTATTTCTTTAATTGTATCAAATCTATAGGGAACTTTAGTGGCTGCTTGAGAAACAGATTCGAGAAAATTACTATCATCTTCCATTTTTTTAATAAAAACTTCCTTGACGTTCTCCTTTCTCTCAATTAATGTTTCAAGTTCTTGTTCACTTAAATCACTCAGGGTAACTGACCAACTTTCAAAAAGAGCTTTATTGATAGGATATTTTCTTTTTCCATCTTCTGTGATTTTACGGATTTTACGGAAAGCATCTTCTCCAAAAATATTATTTGCCGCTTTCATGGCAAAAATAAACTTATTTTTGATTTCTTGTACTCGATTTTCATCTATTTTGTTTAGCCTTTTCATTGCTTGATCTAAAAAATCATCCCGACCTTTATCAGACGAATAGGAATTGTAGCTTATTAAAGTAAAAGCAATAAATCCTAAGATAAATTCATGATCGACCATGCGATTCTTTCTTTTTTGACTAAAACTTGTCAATTTTTGGAATTCTGGAATGTTTGCTAATTCCTTGAGAATTTTTATGGCTTTACCTGGATTTATCGCTTGACGAAATTCTTGTAAATTGAGAGGTAATCCTCCAGTATTAATTCTTCTAAAAATGTTATACTTAACTTTAGGTGGTGTACCAGGTTCAATTAAATACACAATAAACTCTGCTTCATTTATTCTGCGTTTATAGTTACGAGATAAATCTGAATACTTGTTCTTTTCTAAGTTCTTTAAAAATTCTAGGTCTTTTAAGACAAGCTTATCATCAAGAATAAAGCTTTTGAATGTACTCAGTCTTTGCAATCCATCTATAATTAGCCATTCGTCTTCCTTGGTTGCATCCATATAAAATGCTGGCAGAGGAATTCGTATTAACAGAGATTCGATTAATCTGCTTTTAGCCTTATCAGTCCAGATGTTAGCGTTACGTTGAAAATCAGGATTTAAGTTAATTTCTTCATATTCAATTCTTTTGATCAGAAGATCCATGGTTATTTGTTTGGTCGTAATTCTGATTTGGGTTGGATCGAAGAAGTCTGAACTTTCTTCTTCTTCTTCTCCTTCTTCTTCTTCTCCTTCTTCTCCTTCTTCTTCTTCTCCTTCTTCTTCTTTATTTTCGTCTTGCAATTCAGTTTCTTGGGATGTTAATTGTTCGTATGTGATATCATTTGTACTGTTTTTCATATTATAGTCCCATGAAATTGTTGGCTCTCTTATTCCTTGTGTGATAAGTTAAACTTATATAGTAGCGATCAATCTTTGTGTCCTTTGTGTCTCTGTGGTTCGTTCCACTCATTGCCCCCAGACTGTATTTTAGAATACATTTTACCCACTAAACCTGGGAGAGCCAATTGTTTTTAGAATATAGCGTACCTAAATAAAATGTCAACCCCTTCAATCCTGTTCTGACCTAGCTTGCCGATCACTCCCAAGGCAATTCTCAAAAGGACGTACAGAAGATGACTTTTGACAGTTATCTCTATAAAACCGTTGTTCCCGCTAATCCTCTCGTACAGATGAAGATTACCGCTAAAACTATCGGTTCTCTCCTGCGCGGTAACGCTTTGGCCCCTTAAAATCCATTGATAACCAGAAAACCCAATCTCCCCATGGCGGTGGTTGGGTTTTCTTTTGGGTTGTTTCTTCCTGTCTTCTCTAATTCAAATAAAAATGCCGAAAAAATATTTGATAAGCTGTTCATAATTTAAATGCGCGGGCAGCTGACAGTACAGTTTAGGCCCTTTTGTTAAAGGGGAAGTCAAGATATATGGTGTAAATGCGCTACTATTTAATGGCAAAGCCGTCCTCAAGAGACGGGGTTTCGGACTCAATTTTTCGATGACCAGAGTAAATGCGAAGTTAATTATTCATGGGGGAGCGAGTTCCCTAGAGGATAAAGGTGGTTTAGAATCAGTGCGCGATTCTCTCCGGGGGATTGTTAAGAATATTTACAACCTCCTTGACAATGGTGCTAGTGCTGTAGAAGCGGTGACAAAAGGATGTATGTTACTGGAGGATGAACCGCGATTTAATGCTGGAACCGGTTCGGTGGTGCAATCGGACGGTCAGGTGCGAATGAGTGCAGCCTTGATGGATGGTCGTCACCAGCGTTTAAGCGGTGTCATTAACGTCTCGCGGGTACAGAATCCCATTAGCCTGGCTCAATTTCTCCAAAGTCAAGAGGATCGCATTCTCTCGGAAATTGGGGCTGCAGATCTGGCCCGAGAATTACAAATTCCCCTCTATGATCCCCTAACCGATTATCGGATTCAAGAATGGATGGAAGAAAGAAAGACGAACTTTAATCGCAAAATGGCCCGTTTATTCGCCGATTCGTCAGCACAACGGGGAACTATCGGGGTGGTGGCCCTTGATCAGCAAGGAGACATCGCCGCCGGAACTTCTACCGGGGGGAAGGGATTAGAAAGAATCGGTCGCGTTAGTGACAGTGCCATGCCGGCTGGCAATTATGCCAATCCATGGGCCGGAGTAAGCTGTACGGGGGTCGGGGAAGATATTATCGATGAGTGTTTAGCCGCTAAGGTGGTCATTCGCGTCACCGATGGTTTTTCCCTCGCCGCTGCCGTGGAGAAATCGATGCACGAATCCCAAACTAATGGTCGGGATCTGGGCATGATTTCCCTTGATCGTCAGGGTAATATTGTTTGGGGGAAAACGGCGGAAATTCTCTTGGCTGCCTATCACGACGGTCAGGCGATCGGTGATACCCTAGAATGGCACGGTGAAAACGCGGGTTTAATCGGTCATGTCGCCGTCGGATAGTGGAACAAACTGCGATCGAGCCTAGTCCTTTTGGTTAATCTGTGCAAGATACTTCTTTGCGAAAAATCTCCGTGTGGCAATATATTATCCCTATTTTTGACCCCGATGTGAAAAACTGGTCAGCCGAAGCGCGATTATTGCGCTGGATGACTTTTTTGTGGCTGTTAGTCGGGTTAGTCGTGCTTTTTTCTGCTTCCTACGCTCTGGCTGACAGTCGCTTTGATAACGGACTATACTATTTTATCCGCCAATTAATCTGGCTTTGGGTTGGCTTAATTGGCTTTAATTTCCTGGTGCGATTGCCGATCGAGAAACTCCTCAAAATCGCCCCCTGGATGATTTTATTAGTTTTAGGATTAATTTTGATCACTCTCATCCCCGGTTTGGGAGCTAATATCAATGGTGCCACCCGTTGGATTAAAATCGGGCCGATTCTCTTGCAACCGTCGGAATTTATGAAACCGTTTCTCGTCCTGCAAGGAGCGGCGGTTTTCGGTGGATGGCCGCGTTTAAATGTCAATCAACGGTTAACTTGGATCACTATTTTTGGACTCATTCTAGCCGGCATCCTCTTACAACCTAACTTGAGTACCACTGCTCTGTGTGGTATAACTCTCTGGCTGATCGCTCTTGCCTCCGGTCTGCCTTTATCCTACATGACCAGCACCGCTTTACTGGGTTTAACTATGGCCGTGGTCAGTGTTACTTTCCGCGAATACCAGAGAAAACGGATTTTATCTTTCCTAGACCCCTGGCAGGATCCCCGGGGTGATGGTTATCAATTAGTGCAGAGTTTACTGGCGATCGGTTCTGGCGGAACCACTGGCAGCGGTTACGGTTTATCCCAACAAAAATTATTTTATCTACCCTTCCCAGATACGGATTTTATTTTCGCTGTCTTTGGCGAGGAATTTGGTTTTATTGGCGGTATTTTACTGTTAATCATGCTATTTCTCTACGCTACTCTCGCCCTGATCGTGGCGGTTAAATGTCGTCATCGCATCAAAAAATTAGTGGCGATCGGGGCGATGGTAATTTTAATCGGTCAATCTCTGTTAAATATCGGTGTGGCTACTGGTTCTTTACCCACTACGGGCCTACCTTTCCCTCTCTTTAGCTATGGCGGCAGTTCCAGTTTAGCCAGTCTCTTTTTAGCCGCCCTCTTAATCCGGGTGGCCAGGGAAGAAAATGACCCCGATCCAGTTCCCACCAATAAAAAAAGTCCTCAGAAAACTGTCTCGGTTTTCAGTCATCAGTGATGGATTGGGAATTATGAAGTGGGGTGTGGGAAGAATAAATAAAAATAATCTCCTATCTCCTGACTTCTGACTCCTAACCCGATATTGGTCAAAGATAAGTAAAAATTATTGATTGATGCCAAAAACTTGAGAATATTTAAATTAACATTCCGCAATATTTACAAATTCTTAAAAATTAATTGAGAAAGATTTTTATTTAACAACGATGTTATCATGGTTACAGCGATTTTACTGAATTTCATAGTGGGCAGTTCTGTGCTTTTTTGGACAGCAACGCTTGAAACCCTTGCCACAGCTAGAAGGTAATCCTAATCAAGACGGGTAAATTAGTCAATTTCACCCACAACGATGATCTTTTTTTTGTGTAGTTTTGTTGCAAAAAAAAAGTTTTTTTGACAAAAAGCACAAAGTATGCTGCTGTCAACGGACTTCGTGGGTGTTGAGGGGAGAGAGGGGAGAAGGAGAGCAGAGAGAATAAATAAAAACAATCTCCTGATTACTGATCACTGATTACTGATTACTGATCACTGATTAGGTGTCACCTGATCGATAACCTTGAGAGTGCCGTCATCATTAACAGTCCAGACATCGTAACTACCGACCACATCGCCATTTTCATCGATATCCACATTGCCACTGGCCCCCTGATAGTTAATATCTTCGCCTTTGCGAATCATTTCCATAGCTTGACAAGCATCGGTTACTTCCGTCCCAGGTCCGTTAGCCACCTCACGAATCTTGCTTTGAATCCCTTCCCCGGTGTTAGATTTAGCCGCCTCGGCTGCTAACATCAATAAAATCGCCGCGTCCCAAGTATGGGGAACAAAAGCGGTGACATCCTTGCCAGTTTTTTCCTTCCAGAGAGTAGTAAAAGCGCTTAAAGCTTGACCGTCGGCCCCGGGGACAGTGCCTAGGGCCCCAGCAATAATTGACTTACCATCAGTTCCTTTCCCCACCTGTTTGGTGAAATCTTCCGAATAAACCCCATCGGTGAGGAGGACAGTAACTCCTTTGGTCAATCCCTGTTTATAGGCCGCTTGTAGCAATAAACTGCCCGTTTCAGCGTAAAGGACTGCCGCTACAGCATCCGGTTGGTTAGCGAAGGCAGCCGCCGCTTCACTATCGAGAGTGGCAGCTTTCGGGTCATAACGGACGGGATTTTGCTTATTAGTGATCGTGCCGCCTAATTTATCGAAAGCGCTCACGAATTCCCGTTCAAATCCGACTCCATAATCGTTATTGATCACGACGGTGGCCACATTTTGAAAACCCTTTTTCTTAGCTAGGACTGCTAAAGCTTGAGCTTGGTAGGTATCCGGGGGAGCCGTCCGCGCCCAAAAACCTTTAAAATCGCCTTTTTTCGCCCTGTCAGTAAATACAGGACTGGTGCTACCCGGAGAGACTAACATAACTTTATTTCTCACCGCCACATCGACGGCTGCTCCCGAGACGCTACTGGCAAAGGAACCGATCACACCAGCTACTTTATCCACCTCCGCTAGTTTCGTCATTGCTGAAGCACCGGCGGCGGGATCGGTTTGGTCATCTTCTTTCACCAGGGTGACGGGTTTGCCATTGACTCCACCACAGGCATTGATAGTCTCCACCGCTAGGGTGGCTGCTTCGGGCATATTTTGACCAATAGCGGCTAAATCTCCGGTAATGGGCAGTAAGGCCCCTAATTTTAGTCCCTCATCACTGGGGGCAGTGGTGGTGGGACTAGAGGCAGTGTTATCGGGGGTTTGGGCATTATTACAAGCGGTTAAAAAATTAGCTAAGAGGCTGATGCTCAGGGTTAAGGCTAGGGGCGATCGAATATATCTCTGCATGGCAGTAAAATCAAGGATGAGTTAAGGTTGCAAGGCTGAAAAACCCGGACTGGGAAAATTCTAATCGATGTTAGCATTCTCTCCAAATCAAACAGGTTTTCATCTTAATTTAGATATTGATGGAAAAAATGGCTAATTTGTTCGATCTATGCCGTCCGGTGTGGGGTGTGGGAAGTTTTTTCAGTGTTGCCAAAGGCACGGCGTAGCCGTCCAGTGATCAGTAAACAGTAAACAGTGAACAGTGAACTGAAAACGGTTCTTTTTGTTTGTGTTAGGCAATGGAGGGGGTTATAAGGGATGAAACCCTTATATAGAAAGACATTGATGGGATCTTGGTCAATTATTTTCCCTCTCTAACGAACTAATCAATTAAGTCTCTTGCCAGATAAGAATTTAGTCGATTTATGCCACCCGATCGAAGCAGACCAAGTAACGAAGAATCCTGAAAACTCGCATCTGATAACTGGTAACTGATAACTGATAACTGAAAACCCTACTTAGGAAGCTTTGGCTAAAACGGTCTTCTGGTTTAAAAACTGAATTGCCGTTTGGTATTGACTATCTTTTTCGGTGCCGATTTCCTCATAGGTGATCGGTTCCTGTGCTACCACTTGATCCGGCATAATGCCTAACTTATGAATATCATGGTGGGCAGGAGTTTCATATTTAGCCACAGTAATCGCTAATCCTGCCCCATCGGGTAACTCGAATAGGGACTGAATTAATCCCTTACCGAAAGTCTTTTCTCCCACTAAAACCCCTCGTTGATTATCCTGTAATGCTCCGGCTAAAATCTCGCTGGCGCTGGCGGTTCCCTGATTGACTAAAACGACTAAAGGCGCCTCGGTTAAAGCATTGCCAGAAGCGGCAAAACTATCGGCAATTCCCTCGCGATTAACCGTATAAACGATCGTTCCCTGATTAATCCACATCCGAGCGATTTCTATGCCCGCTTGCAGTAAACCACCGGGGTTATTTCTTAGATCCAAAATATAACCCTTGGCTCCTTGTTTTTGTAAATTCGTCACTGCTTCCGAGACTTCTTTGGCAGCGTTAGCACTAAATTGATTTAAGCGCACATAACCGATGGGCAAGGAACTAGAATTTTTATCTAAAACCGCTACCACTGGACTTAAAGAAATGCGTTGACGGGTTAAAGATAGGGTTTTTGGTTGACTTTTTTGATCGGGAAGAATGACTAAGGAAACTTCTGTTCCGGCGGTCCCGCGCATTTTAGCCGCCGCCGCATCGAGGGTTAAAGTAGTGGTATCGATGCCATCAATAAACAAAATGCGATCGTGGCTAGTCAAACCAGCGGCCTCAGCAGGAGAACCGGCAAGGGGGGCAACTACTTCTAAGTAACCATTGTCAGGATTGATATTAATTTGCAGTCCTACCCCCGATAATTCCCCCGTGGTGCTAATTTGTAGGTTATGGTATTGATCCGGTCGCAAGAGACGGGTAAAAGGTTCATCGAGAGTGGCTAACATCTGTTCGATCGCATTATAGGCCGCCGTCCGATCGTTGAGGGGTTTTTTGATGAATTGTTCCCGCACCTGCCACCAGTTTTGATGATTAAAGGTGTCATCATAATAGGATTGGTTGACTAATCGCCAAGATTGCAGTATTAATTTTTGTTCTTCGCTAAAGGCGGCTGCTGTGGGTGTCCATGCCATCCAAGTCAGACAAAACCAAAATCCCACCAATAATCCCGCCCACAACGATTTTTTTCTCATCTTGCTTCTCTTATAAATCCAGTGCTGATCTGCTGATTATTTTCAGTATAGTCTTTTCTCTGAAATCGATTCGGCTCTCCCGGGTTTGGTGGATAAAATGTATTCTAAGATACAGTCCTGTGGCCGAGCGCGTAGAGCGAACCACAGAGACACAAAGGACACAAAGATCGATCGTTCCTGATAAAAAAGAGGGTAGTTATGGTTAACTACCCCAAAAAATTCTACTAGATCGGTGCCATTAAGCGATCGCTTAATTGTTCAGCCACTAGACAGCCACAACTTTTTTGCTGACTTGGGTTAATTGCCCTTTAGCATATTTGGCTGCGTAGTCATCGAGGGACATTTGTTTGATTTTGCTGGCGTTACCGGCGGTACCAAATTGTTGATAGCGATCAGCACAAACTTTCTGCATATAGGTGATCGAGGGTTTCAGGAAGAAACGGGGATCAAACTCTTTCGGGTTGCTGAATAGTGCTTCACGAACTGCGGCGGTAATTGCTAAACGGCAGTCGGTGTCGATATTGATTTTACGCACACCACTCTTGATGCCTTTTTGGATTTCTTCCACGGGAACACCGTAGGTTTCAGGGATAGCGCCACCGAATTGGTTGATTAATTCGAGGAGATCTTCGGGAACCGAGGAAGAACCGTGCATAACCAAGTGAGTATTGGGTAAGCGGTTATGAATTTCTTCAATACGGCTAATAGCGAGAATTTCGCCGGTGGGTTTGCGGGTAAATTTGTAAGCGCCGTGGCTAGTACCAATGGCTACTGCTAAAGCATCTACTTGGGTTCTTTCGACGAAATCCACCGCTTCATCGGGATCGGTTAACAGCATCGAGTGATCTAATTCTCCCTCAAAACCGTGACCGTCTTCTGCTTCTCCTTTACCGGTTTCTAAGGAACCTAAACAACCGAGTTCCCCTTCCACACTAGCACCGATCGAGTGAGCAACTTTTACTACTTCAGCAGTAACGTTAACGTTGTACTCGTAGGTGGCGGGAGTTTTAGCATCCGCTTCTAAGGAACCATCCATCATGACGCTGGTGAAACCGTTACGGATCGCCGAGTAGCAGGTGGCGGGTTCATTACCGTGATCTTGGTGCATCACGATGGGGATATGAGGATAGGTTTCCACCGCGGCGGTGATCAAGTGACGCAGGAAGTTTTCCCCTGCATATTTGCGCGCACCGCGAGAAGCTTGCAGGATAACGGGGCTATCGGTGGCTGCCGCCGCTTGCATGATCGCTTGGATCTGCTCCATATTATTTACGTTAAAAGCGGGGATGCCATATCCGTTCTCAGCCGCGTGATCCAACAATAACCGCATGGGGACGAGTGCCATATCCTTTACTCCTTAATCTATTTCTTGTTTTTTGTCTCTTTAAATTCAAGAAAGTTAATTCTCTTACCTGTTAATCTTAAGATAGTTTTTACACTTTGACGATCCCCAAAAAAAATTTTTCTAGGTTTCGTCCTAAGATGACCACAATCTCCGTTGCGCTGGTCCTTTAAGTAGTTCGTGTGTATCAAATAACAGACTGGGAATTGGCAATGTTTCCGGGCAGCGAGGTAAACAATCACCACATTCAGTACAATTATTGGCCTTGCGTCCGGGGAACCAATGACCGGCATTTTCCAGCATTCGATAGCGATACTGGCCAAAATCGGTCATTTCGTAAGCTACTGCCAGATTCCGCAGTCTCAACACTTCAGGGATGTTAATATTTTCGGGACAGGGTAAACATTGATAACATTGGCTACATAAATCTGTAGCCAATTTATCGGTTAAATGTGCCTCTAAACGCTTAAAAACGGCAATTTCTGCCGCATCTAGGGGCTGATCTCGTTCGCATACGTTAATAATTGCCTCTAATTCTTCCGGGATCGCTGCCCCGACGCTGAGGGTAGTAATGCGCGGATCGCTCAATAAAAAGCGATAATTTAGCTCTAGGGGTGAAAAAGGGGCGCATAATTCCTCTAGCTTCTTAGGAGGTCTGTGGAGACCACCTCCCTTATCAGCAGGGGAAATAATAAACACACCCATGTCCTTTGCTCTGGCTAAAGCGATCGCTGGTTGCTGTCTTTGCCAAAAAAAATAGTAATGGATATTGACAAAAGCGAAGAAATCTGTATTGATCGTCTCCAGAATAATTTCTAGGGGTGCATGGGTAGAAAAGCCAATATGACCGATTTTTCCAGCCTCTTGGGCCAGAAAAACGGCTTTCATGCAGCCTTGCGGGTCTTTAATCCAGTTTAAATGCTCGCGGGTGTTAATACCGTGAATTGCTAGACAATCGAGGTGATTTAATTGTAATCGTTCTAGGGATTCGGCGATCGCTTTTTCCATAGTTTGGCGATCGGGAGTGGGGACCAATTTCGTGGTCAGATAAACCCGCTCCCGCACCCCTTGACGCTGCAGGTAGCGACCGAGAAAAACTTCGCTATTACCGTAACCTCTGGCCGTTTCTAGGTGATTAATCCCCAATTCTAGGGCGCGATCGAGTGTTGCGGCAAATACCGACTCTGAGGACAAACAGCGCATTGTCCCCAGAGAAAACAGCGAAAATTGCCAATTAGTACGGCCAAATCGTCGATAACGCATTGATTCAGTTACCAGTTACCAGTTACCAGTTACCAGTTACCAGTTATCAGTTATCAGTTATCAGTTATCAGTTACCAGTTAAGTAGGGCTTGCTGAATAAATCTAAAAACCTTGTTGGATAAGAATTTTAGACTTTTTTCCCATCAAAAAGTGCCAGACATTGGGGTGATCGGGGGGAAGTTTAGGCACTTTTTCCCTGAAAATTAGGTAATTGACCCCCTGAAAATCGCTAAAACCCTACACCCTACACCCTACACCCCACACCCTGCCCCCACGAAAAACTTTTTGCCGCAAACCCTAAGTAGGTAACCTCAGTTCGGGATAAGCTAAAACCCTGATGCTACCGTAGCCTGAAACTCCTATTCTTTCGTGGAAGCTATGGCAAAATTCCCTTATCCCGAACTGACGTTAAGATACAGTCTTATGGGCGAGTGAGTGGAACGAACCACTCCAGACACAAAGGACACAGAGATCGATCACTACTATATAAGTTAAACTTATCACACAAAGAATAAGACAGCCACTGATAGAGCTTACAGTATAGTGATTAATATAAGCATTTTGCAAAGAATTATCGAGATAAAGAATGGATATTCGATCGACTGACACCTCGCTCCTTACTTGGACAGGAGATACTTTAGCCCTAGGTTTACCAGAAGGAGCCATAGAGATTGCAGGAGAATTGGCAGAATTGAACGATAAACTGGGGGGAATCCTAGAGGATCTCATCTCCGAGACGGAATTCGAGGGAAAATTAGGCAGCAGTGCGGCGACTCGTCTAGGTGGTGGGGGTCCGATTCGCAAATTAATCCTGGTGGGATTGGGAAAAACTGCCGATTTCGACCTGCAAACCCTGCGTCTAGCGGCCGCCGCCATCGCTCGTCTGGCCAAACAACAAAAAAGCCAAGCTCTGGCCATCAGTTTACCGGTAGTTGGGGATCAGTCCGCCACCGCCGGAGCAATCACGGAAGGGCTGCTGCTGGCCAATCATCAGGATACCCGCTTCAAGTCCACTAAGGAGGAAAAAGGAGCCAAATTAGCAACCGTCGAGTTATTGGGTTTAGGAGAGCAAGCATCTGCGATCGCCAAGGCCGAGCAAATCTGTTCCGGGGTGATTCTGGCCAGAGAATTAGTCAATGCTCCCGCTAACACCGTTACCCCCCTAACCATGGCAGAAACCGCCGAGCAAATTGCCACCGAATACGGATTAAGTCTTAATATTCTGGAACAGGAAGAATGCGAAAGCTTGGGTATGGGAGCCTTCCTAGGAGTAGCCAAAGCCTCGGATATTCCCCCGAAATTCCTTCATTTAATCTATAAACCCCAAGGAACCCCGAAACGTAAACTAGCAATCGTCGGTAAAAGTCTAACCTTTGATTCCGGCGGTTTGAATATTAAAGGGGCCGGCAGCGGCATCGAAACCATGAAAACGGATATGGGGGGTGGTGCCGCCACCCTAGGCGCGGCCAAGGCGATCGCCCAATTACGGCCAGAAGTGGAAGTACACTTTATCTGTCCGGCTACGGAAAATATGATTAGTGGTCGCGCTATGCACCCCGGGGACATTTTAACCGCTTCTAACGGCAAAACTATTGAAGTCAATAACACCGATGCCGAGGGACGATTAACCCTGGCCGATGGCTTGGTTTTTGCGGAAAAATTAGAGGTGGATGCGATCGTGGATCTAGCCACTTTAACTGGGGCCTGTGTCGTCGCTTTGGGGGACGATATCGCCGGTTTATGGAGTAGCGATGAGAGTCTCGCTGCTCAACTCCAAGAGGCCGCTAAATTAGCCGGCGAAAAATTCTGGCCAATGCCTCTAGAAGAAAAATATTTCGAGGGTCTGAAGTCTCCAATTGCCGATATGAAAAACACCGGCCCGCGCCCCGGCGGTTCCATTACAGCCGCTTTGTTTTTGAAGCAATTCATTAATAATACTCCCTGGCTCCACCTAGATATCGCAGGACCGGTCTGGTCCGACAAAGAAAATGGCGTTAATAATTCCGGGGCCACCGGTTTTCCCGTCCGCACTCTAGTTAATTGGGTAATGGCCAATAATTAAGTTATCGGTGATCGGTAAGCGGTATTAGGTGAGGAGTATTTTCACTGTTTACTGTTTACCGATCCCTGAAAAATCTGCCCCACCCCTCACCCCTATCTCAAGGTCGCGAGAGGACTCCCGTTAAACTGCGTAGCGGTTAACGGGAGATGAATCGCGACCAGAATGAAACTAACGCAGTAGCCTTTCCACTTTTGGGGAGTTTTGGTTCTCGACGTATTTTTTTAGTTGTTCGACAGTAACGTCGCCACAACTAGCCACGAAATAAGCTCCCGCCCAAAAATAGGGTTTGTTGTCGAAATACTTTGCCGCCAAATCCGGAAATTCTTGTCTAATTAAGCGACTACTAACTGTTTTAAGGTTAGCGATTAGTTTGGTCCATGATTGTAATTAGTTGATATACTAGGCAGTAAGTGTTACAATTTAACTATACATCACATCACGAAACTAACGACAGTGATAACGCTTACCTACCAGTACAAACTAAAGGTAAACAAGAAACAGGAACGAGAGATTGTCCACATTCTTGATGTTTGTAAGAGCGTTTATAATTACGCGCTCTCGGAACGGAAAGATTGGTTAAACTCTCGAAAGTGTCTTGCGGATCGCTGTTCGCTAGTTTCTGAGTACATAATTCCTGCGGATCAACCCTATCCAAATTACTTCGTTCAAGCTAAAAATCTAACGGAAGCTAAAAAAGTTTACCCGATATTAAAGACGGTTAACGCTCAAGTCTTACAGCAAGTTTTAAAAACTGTAGATAAAGCGTTTGACCATATAAAATCGAAAGGCTTCGGCTTTCCTAGATTCAAAAAAAAGATGCGGAGTTTTGTTTTTCCTGCGCTGTCAAAAAACTTCTTAGGTGACGAATACTTAAATTTTCCACAATTGGGAAAAATTCGGATTAGGAAATCTAGGGAGTACCCGTCTGGGTTCGAGCCTAAACAAGCTCAAATTATCCAAAAAGCGTCGGGATTTTACGTTTTGGTTTCTTTCCAATCTACGGAATTAGTTCCCGATATGACAGTAGGGAAGACCTGTTTAGGAATTGACGCGGGAATTGAGAGTTTTGTCGCTACTTCACGGGGAGATTTAATCAAAGCCCCTCGATTTTTGTTGAAAGTACAGAGTAAGCTTAAATTGCTACAAAGACGCTTGAAACATCAAGTCAAAGGCTCGAACAATTGGTTAAAACTCCAAGATAAGATAGCGAGATTACACGAAAAAGTGTCTAATACTCGTAGAGATTGGCATTTTAAGTTAGCTCATTACCTTTGCGATCTCGCTGATAATATCTTTGTTGAAGATATTAACTTCGTTTCCTGGTCTAGAGGGATCGTTAGAAAACAATCTCTGGATTCAGGTATCGGTAGTTTTATTAACGAGATATTACCGTTTGTCGCTTGGAAACGGGGAAAATATTATCTTAAGGTTGATAAAAACGGAACCTCGCAAGAGTGTCCGAATTGTGGCGCAATTACTGGTAAAAAAGCGTTATCGGAAAGAGTTCACTGGTGTGATTCTTGCGGCCACATTGAACCGAGAGATACGGCATCAGCGAAGGTAATTGAGAACCGAGGAAAAAACGCGGTCGGACTGACCGTGTTAGAAAACGCTCGCGGAGGCGATTTGACGGGGATCGACTGGGTTAAACTCGGTCGATCTAGTTAAAAGCCTAAGAACCGAGAATCCCCCGCTACACCGCGCGAGCGGTTAGCGGGGGAGAGTCAATCCCCGATAACTGATAACTGCTAGACTAATTGGGTGATGCTTGCAAGATTAATAAAACCAGTGTCGAGATTAGAATGCAGGGACTTTTAAGAAAACTTTGGCGTGCGATCGAAAACTTTTTTACCCGACTTTTGGGGGGACAAGGGGGAAAGGGGAAAGTACAAGCGATCGAATCTGTTCCCCTAACCGATACAGACTACGAGTTTCTCTATATGGAGTTACTCGATGGGGTGGCCCACGGTTGGCACGAAGGCAGAATTCTGAGATTTTTTGAGAAATTGGGCGATCGAGGTCGGCAAAAAGATTGGGTAGAATGGTTAGAGCTCTTTGGCACCCGTCTGCAATCCTCCGCTTCCCTTAACCAAATTCTCGCCACCAGAATGATCCGTTTGGGAGAATTAGCTCGCGCTTTCCCCGGGATTGAACGTATTGGTGAAGCTTCCTACGAGATCGGTTATCAACTCTACAGCAAAGAAACTGCCACTTTAATCTGGGAATACGCCGGGGAAGATGAGGCCCCGGGCAGTTATTCCCTGCCGCAACCCCCAGAAAATCTCTTATATTCCGGTGAAACTAGCGATTTTAACGGTAATGACCCAGAAAATCCCCAATTAGAAACCCTCACCCTCGATGAATTATTTGACCGTCTGCAAAACGATTCTACCCTAGCGGGCCAAATGGCCGAACAATTGGGCATCGAAAATAAGGACGCAGAAAGCATTATTGATAGTCTCATCGCTCAATTTTCCGCCCAGGAAGGTAAAAACCCTGAAACTGCCGAAGATTGGTTTCATCAGGGCTTAGAACAGGCAAATTTAGGCAATTGGTCAAATGCGATCGCTGATTGGGAACAGGCCTTAAAGATCGACCCCCAATTAGCCTCGGCCTGGCATAATCGTGGTAGTGCCTTAGCCATGATTGGTAACTACGAAGAAGCGTTAAATAGTTATGATCGCGCCCTAGAAATCACCCCCAACGATCACCAAATCATTAACGCTAGAGGCAGCGCCCTATACGGACTGCAACGTTGGCAAGAAGCTTTAGAATGTTGGCAACAGGTGCTAGGAGCGGACGATAATTTTTATCAAGCTTGGTACAATCGCGGCAGTACCCTAGAAAATTTGGGCGAAACCCAAGCAGCGATCGCCTGTTATCAAAAAGCTTTAGGGATTGCGCCGGATTTTGAGCTTGCCCAAACCCGTCTAGAGGCTTTACTAGAGCAAAAACTGCCCGAAGACGACGGTAATCCCCCTGCCTGATTTAATCTGAACTTGAGCAGTCAACAGCCTACAATGAGGAGAGGATAGAGAATAATTTTAATGAATCAGGCCCAGCAATGAGTATAAAAAGCAAACCTCCTTCACAATCCCGCCTGATCGGTAATGTTTTATTAGCCGTGGGCGGCTTATTTCTGATTGTTAACCTCCTTTTTCCGCAATTATTTGGCCCTAGCGTCCCCAAAGTTCCCTATAGTCTTTTTATCGACCAAGTGGAAGATGGCAACGTCGCTAGGGTATCCGTAGGACAGAATGAGATTCGTTATCAGCTTAAAAACGACCAAGAGGGCAACTACGGACGAATTTTCAGCACTACACCGATTTTTGACCTAGAATTGCCCAAACGTCTGGAAGCCAAGGGCGTAGAGTTCGCCGCCGCACCACCGCCAAAAAATGGCTGGATTGGTAGTGTCCTTAGTTGGGTGATTCCTCCCCTGATTTTTGTTGGTATTTGGCAATTTTTCCTCGCTCGCAGCGGTGGCGGTGGTCCGGCCGGGGCCCTCTCGATTACCAAAAGTCGCGCTAAAGTCTATGTGGAAGGAGACACCACCAAAACCACTTTTGAAGATGTGGCCGGTGTGGAAGAAGCGAAAACCGAATTAGCCGAAATCGTCGAATTTCTCAAATATCCCCAACGTTACATTCAAATCGGGGCGCGGATTCCCAAGGGTGTCCTCCTAGTTGGTCCGCCGGGGACAGGAAAAACCCTGCTGGCAAAAGCAGTAGCGGGAGAAGCGGGAGTTTCTTTTTTTAGTATCTCGGGTTCGGAATTCGTGGAACTCTTTGTCGGTGCGGGTGCGGCCCGAGTGCGAGATCTGTTTGAACAGGCCAAGAAAAAAGCCCCCTGTATTATTTTTATCGATGAATTAGACGCGATCGGTAAATCTCGCGCTAACGGTAATTTTATGGGGGGTAACGATGAACGGGAACAGACTTTAAACCAATTATTGACGGAAATGGACGGTTTTAACGCTGGTGATGCGACGGTGATCGTGCTGGCCGCCACTAACCGCCCCGAAACTCTTGATACCGCCCTTTTACGCCCCGGCCGTTTTGATCGTCAAGTGTTAGTTGATCGCCCCGATCTGGCTGGACGCTTAAAAATCCTCGAAATCTACGCAGGTAAGGTAAAATTAGGATCGGGTGTGGATTTAAAACAGATTGCTACCCGTACCCCCGGTTTTGCCGGTGCTGACTTAGCTAATCTAGTCAATGAGGCCGCTTTATTGGCAGCCCGCAATCAACGCAGCACCGTCGCCCAAGAGGACTTTAATGAGGCAATCGAGCGGGTAGTGGCGGGTTTAGAGAAGAAAAGCCGGGTTCTCTCGGAAAAAGAGAAGAAAATCGTCGCTTATCACGAAGTTGGTCACGCTCTCGTCGGTGCAGTTATGCCGGGGGGTGGTAAAGTTGCTAAGATTTCGATCGTGCCTCGCGGCATGGCAGCCCTCGGTTATACCCTGCAAATGCCCACGGAAGACCGTTTCCTTATGGATGATACGGAATTACGCGACCAAATTGCTACTCTTTTAGGCGGTCGGGCCGCCGAGGAAATTATCTTTGGTAGTATTACTACTGGGGCTGCTAATGACCTGCAGCGGGCGACGGACTTGGCCGAACGCATGGTGACGACCTATGGTATGAGTAAGACTCTCGGTCCTCTAGCCTACGAAAAAGGTCAACAGAATAGCTTTCTGGGAGATGGTATGATGAATCCCCGGCGCTTGGTGAGCGATGACACGGCCAAAGCGATCGACAATGAAGTGAAAGAGATTGTCGAAAATGGTCATCAGCAGGCCCTGGATATCCTGGCTCAAAATCGCGATTTGCTCGAAGAAATTGCCCAAGAAATCCTCAGTAAAGAGGTGATTGAAGGGGAACAATTGCAAGCACTGCTCGAGCGCGTTAAACCCCTCGATCGAGAACCTGTTACTGTTTAGATTGATTTGATTTTTGCCTTACCCCATCTTGAACAAAGATGGGTTTTTTGCCATTATACTAAATCTGATTATTAAAAACTGATTATTCATTCCTCCTTTTGCCCTTTGCCTCTCCGCAGTCCCAGAACCCCAAAAGTTCCAATTAATCTTAACCCCTATTAGAGATTAATACTTTGTAGGGTTGATTCATGAATCAACCCTACAGCGTTCCAATTAATCTTAACCCCTATTAGAGATTGAAACTTGCAGGCAAAAATCAGCGATACTGATATTGAGATCACGATGGTGAATCCAGAAGAGCTAAAGGAGACAGAAAATGGCTAACGAAACCGTCACTTATTCCCTAGAAGCAGTTCTGACAAGGATTGAGGGGAAAATCGACTCTCTGGAAAAACGGATCGATGAGAGATTTGATCAGGTAGATGAGAGATTTGATAAGATAGAAGAACGGTTGACGAAAGTGGAAATAGGACAAGTCGAACTCAAAGGGGAGATTAAAGCCTTGGATGAGCGACTAACCACAGAAATTAAAGGGTTAACTGCAAGAGTTGCCTATCAGGAATTTACCAATCGGGGGATTCTCATCGCTCTGGTTGTAGCCATTTTAGGAGGGGCTGCTAAACTTTTTGGTTTTTTCCCCAATCCCTAACAGCGATCGCCCTAAAATGCTGTAGAATTAACTTGACAAATATTAAAACGCAGCCAAAGACTCTCTGGGAAATGCAGTTAAATAATTGGATGGCGACCTAAAAATATGAGTGAATTAACTATTCGTCCAGCTAAAATTAGTGGTGTCATCCCAGATTCGATCGCCGCCGAGGTAGGTTTTGAAATCGGGGATTCGCTCGTCTCTATTAATGGTAATCGTCCCCGGGACTTAATCGATTATCAATTTTTATGTGCCGATGAATTTTTAACCCTAGAAGTGCTTGATAGTCAGGGCAAAACTCACCAAGTAAAAATCGAAAAAGATTATCATGAAGACTTAGGTTTAGAGTTTGAAACTGCCCTTTTTGATGGCTTAATTCAGTGTAATAACAAATGTCCTTTTTGCTTTATCGATCAACAACCAGAGGGCAAAAGAGAAACTTTATACTATAAAGATGATGACTATCGCTTAAGTTTTCTCTATGGCAGTTATTTAACCTTAACTAATCTCACCTCAAAAGAATGGCAGCGGATCGAAAAGATGCGGATATCACCGCTTTTTGTGTCCGTTCATGCCACGGAACCCGATCTGAGAATTCGTCTCTTAAAAAATCACCGCGCTGGTCAAATTTTAGACCATTTAAAGTGGCTACAAGCGAGACAATTACAAATTCATGCACAAGTGGTAGTTTGTCCCAATATTAATGATGGAATTCATCTCGAAAGAACTCTGTTAGATCTGGTTTCTTTTCATCGGGGAGATATTCCCTGTGTGGAGTCGATTGCCGTAGTTCCCGTGGGATTAACCCGCTTTCGTCCCCAAGAAGATGAATTAATTCCCGTTAGTCAAGAAAAAGCGCGAGAAGTTATTGAACAAGTCCAAACTTTACAGAAAAAATTTCGTCAAGAATTTGGCAGTAATGTGCTGTGGTTAGCCGATGAATGGTTTTTAATTGCCCGAGTCGATTTACCCCCTCAATCTCACTACGAAGACTATCCCCAAATCGGTAACGGAGTTGGCTCTATTCGTCAATTTATTAGGGATTTTCAGAAGACAGCCAAGAAGTTATTGCCTGCTCAAATTACTCCCTCTAGACGGTTGGTATGGGTAGTGGGAAATGCGGTAGAACAAGCTTTTCAACCCCTAGTTAAACAGTTAAATAAGGTGCAGGGTTTAACCGTGGAATTAGTGGCTTTAAATAGTGATTATTGGGGGCAGGAAATCACGGTTACGGGTTTATTAACCGGGCAAGATATTCTCAAAGGATTACAAGGTAAAAATCTTGGGGATGGGGTTTTATTACCTTCTCTCATGCTTAAGCATGGGGAAGCGGTATTTTTAGATGATATCACCCTAGAAACTGTTATTAATCAGTTAAGAGTCCCTATTTATCCAGTCCTGGGAGTGGAGGAATTAATTAAAACTTGTCTTACTCTCAATCCTTTCTCTGACTTTCCCTCACATATAGGTGAGCAGTAAAAGTTATTAAAAGAGGGCGAATGCAATTCGCCCCTACAATAATATTATTGCGCCAATGGTAGGGGCGCATCGCGTGCGCCCAAATATAATATAGATATTTCGACCAAATTGATTTGAGTTTTTAGTGAGCGTTATTAAGTAGAAAATTGCCGTTTTCTTGGCACTGATAACTGTTTATGGTAATCGGATTGGGTGCATCTCCTATCTGTGACTTTTTCTCACATATTGGTGAGCAGTAAAAGTGATTAAAAGAGGGCGAATGCAATTCGCCCCTACAATAATATTATTGCGCCAATGGTAGGGGCGCATCGCGTGCGCCCAAAATGTAATATAGATATTTCGACCAAATTGATTTGAGTTTTTAGTGAGCGTTATTAAGTAGAAAATTGCCGTTTTCTTGGCACTGATAACTGATAACTGATAACTGATAACTGATAACTGATAACTGATAACTGATAACTGTCTTAGCCGATTTCCACATTACCAGTCCCTTGAAACATCAGCCAAGAGAGGAAAAAATTAGCCACAAAAATCGCCAATAAAGAAGTTACCACAGCCGTGGTAGTGGATTGACCAACTCCTTTAGCACCGCCGGTGGTGGTTAAACCCCAACTGCAACCGATAATGGCAATTAAAATCCCAAAAATTAGGGACTTTAACATAGAACTAATTAAATCCCATGTTTGTAGAAAATTTTGGGCTGATTGTAAGAATAGGGAATAGGAAACACCGTAAAGACTATCAGAAATCAATAAACCACCCAGTAATCCCGTGACTAAAGAGATAATAGTGAGCAGGGGTAACATTAAACTACAGGCAATCACCCGGGGAATGACCAAATAATCGATCGGATCGGTTTTTAAAATATATAAAGCGTCAATTTGTTCTGTTACTCGCATTGTACCAATTTCGGCGGCAAAAGCCGAGCCAACTCTCCCCGCCACCACCACCGCAGTTAAAACCGGGGCTAATTCTCTTGTTAAAGCCAAGGAAAGGACTCCCCCAACAAAACTACCCGCCCCAAAAAAAATAAATTCTCTGGCTACCTGAATAGTGAAAACCATACCCACAAAAGCAGCAGTAATTAGGGCAATTGTCAAGGATTCTGGTCCAACAATGCTCATTTGTTCCAGAGTATTACGCCGGTGGATTTTGCCATTAAGAATATGTAAAAAAGTTTGTCCCGCTAACAAACCGGCAGCCCCCAAACGCTGAAACCATAAACTTAAACCACTGGCAGCATCAATTTTTCTTGGCATTTGTCGAGGGACTATCGCTAAAATCTAACTTATTATAGGCGAGAATTCCCTCTGATACTAAATCCGTTGAGTAACGCACAGAAAACGGGTTTCTCCGAGAAACCCGTTTTCTACTCATGTATGATTATCCCTCGATTGTGGGGACTTGCTTTGATGCCACTCGATCGAGGGATAAGAAACTATGGTTTTGTGCTGCCAGCAGGGGATAATAGAATTTCCAGTAGCCGTCAGCTATCAACCCTGATTCTTTATCCATGCCAGATTTACCGAAAATTATCCTGAGAAACCATAAAATTGATGCTGTTAAACGATTCCATCCTTGGATATTTTCCGGGGCGATTAAAGAGATGGAGGGGGAAGTCAAAGAGGGTGCTATCGTGGAGGTTTATAGCGATCGAGGCGAATATCTAGCCACTGGACTGTATAATCCCAGCAATATTGCCGTTAAAATTCTTTCTTTCCCAAAAGTCAGCGATATTGCTCAATTATTTCTCGAAAAATTCCAGAATGCCTATCAGCTGCGGCAACAAATCGGTTTAGTGGATAACCCGAAAACTAACTGTTATCGCTTAATTAACGCTGAAGGAGACGGTTTACCCAGTTTAATCGTCGATTGGTACAATGGCACGGCGGTTATTCAAGCTTATTCCCTAGCTTTATACCAACGTCTCGATCTGATTGTCGATTGTCTGAAAACTATCTACGCTGACAATTTACGGGCAGTTTACGATAAAAGTGCCGCAGTTTTAGCGAAAAGCGCCCATATTTCCGAAAATAAATACTTATTTGGTCAAAAAACCAGCGATGAGGTGTTAGAATCTGGCCATCGCTTTATTATTGATTGGGAAAAAGGACAAAAAACGGGATTTTTCCTCGATCAAAGGGAAAATAGAGCCTTATTATCTCAATATTCCCAGAATAAACGGGTTTTAAATACTTTTTGCTACTCTGGCGGCTTTTCCGTCTATGCTATGCAAGCGGGGGCTGCCCTAGTCGATTCCGTTGATAGTTCCCACGGTGCGATCGATCTTACCGAAAAAAATATCGCCCTGAATAATCTCAGTCAAGTTCCCCATCAATCCTACAGCGCCGATGTTTTTAACTTCCTGCGCGACTGTCAGGAGGATTACGATCTGATTGTCCTCGATCCCCCCGCTTTTGCCAAAAGTATCCAATCCCGTCATCAGGCGGTTATGGCTTATAAAAGATTAAATTACCAAGCTTTCCAGAAAATTCGCCCCCAAGGTATTATTTTCACCTTTTCCTGTTCCCAAGTGGTTAACGAAGAACATTTTCAGGGGGCTGTCATGGCTGCCGCTATTGAATCGGCTCGCCCAGTGCGAATTTTAGCACGTTTAAGCCAACCGGCCGACCATCCCACCAGTATCTATCACTCGGAAGGTTCCTACCTGAAAGGATTGGTTTTAGCGGTGGATTGATGGAAAATTAAACGATTACCATCTGGATCATAGATGTAGATTTCCGGACCGTGGGAAGCTTGGCTAATTTCTCCCCTAGCACCATAGCCGATTTCGCTCCAATGCTCGATCGCTTTTTCGAGACTCTCCACCTCGAAACAAATGCTCATGCCACTGCCCCTAGAATCACTAAATTCGTCTCTGTGGGACTCTTTAGGGCAAAAAAGACCTAATTTAAGGTTAATCAGCCTAAATTCCGCATAAACGTCGGCAAGGTAGGGGTTTGGTTCCTGTTGCAACAGTTGACGATAAAACTGCACCGAGCAATCGAAATTACTCGTGCCTAGGGCAATAAAAGCCTCTGTGTAATTGAATGGACTATCGGGGGGGTTATTCATCGGGGTTGGCAAGCTTTTTCAGTGATCGGTAAACAGTAAACTGATAACTGAATAACTGATAACTGTTTACTGATTCAAGATTGATGCTGCTACCGTTGTGGTTGACAATCTTTTGGCTAAAGTTCCACCAATGAAAGTATCTTCGGGTGGACATTGCTACTATTTATTGAATTTTAACATTTAATTTATAGGTGGCATTGCCGCGAGTTCCTCCTACAATTATTTCATAATTTCCAGTAGCAGGTAATTTTAGACTAGATTGGGTAGCTTCTGTTGTCAATATTTCCCCATTCGGTGCAATCACATCAAATACGGCATTATTTTCTAATGATGTAATTTTCAGATCCATTCTCTGTCCTTGATTTGCTCTTAAGAGATAAATATTTCGACTCCCTCGCACAACCGATTGATTGACGGTGGCGCTATTAGTCCCTGGTGCAAACCGGATTTGAGACAATAAACAAGGTTGTTTTTGATAAACGACTCGTCCCGTATTCAAAGAATCTGCGGTTAATGTCCAGATTGCTTGAGTTTTTTGGGTGTCTAACTCAATTTTTGTCGTGATATTTAAGTTTAACTGATTCCCCTTTTTTGTTCCTTGTAAGGTTTGAGTATAGGAACTATAATAAGCTGCTTGTTCATTATGAATTGTAGCTTCTACCCGACCCGTGACTTGATTTCCCTGAATATAAATCCTCGCGGTAGCATCCAGATTATCATTAGCGACTGAAAAACAATAACCTTGAATCGAAGAAGTGCTAGACGCTTGAGCAACTTGTCGGGGGGAATGAATTGCCATCCCTGGTGTAACATTGACTAAACTTGCAAAAATGACTAGACATCCTAATAATTTCATCATCATCGGAACCATTCCAAGTTTTCACTAATACTAAACTAATTATCGCCCTAGCCACCATATTTAGGAGAAGTTCATTTATGAACTATTTTACCCGATTTTAAAGAATTTTGGTCTGTTTTTTTCCTCCGTTGATTAAGATTCGTCGATCTTACTATTATAGACCCTAACCCTAGAAAAATTAGAGCGGCTGTTACCGAAGGTTCAAAAACAGTTACCGGTGAATTTTGGATTAGATGTAATGTGCTTTCTCTTTGGATGTTATAATCAGCTAAAGTTCGCCCCTCTTCTAAAACCCGCCAATTCAAAAATGGATTTTAGGTTCGATCCCCCCTTAGTCCCCCCTTGATAAGGGGGGCATCTGATAATTTTTAACGCCTACCTACTTAATATTTCGCTAATCTCATCCAATTGGAAAGGCAAGATTTGAGAAAAAAAGTAGAAGTTAAGGAACGCGGAGCATTCGGTCTTCGATTTCTTGCCAAACGGTAGGGGAAATATTAACAGCCACTTTTTGGCAACTTAGCATTAATTCATTAACGTATAGATAATTTTGAAATATAATCCAGTCAGGTGTTCTCCAAGAAGAGAACCCAATCGGACTTTGCTTATAAAAATCTAGAATTATTTTTTCATAAAATGCTGAGATTTGATCAAATTCTAATTGTCCTAGTATTTTTTTTGTAATTGAACTAATCAATGCAAAAATATGTGTTGCTGTTTTTTCACTTTGCATTTGTTCACTGGTTAACAAATGTCCATAATGATATTGATACAAAACATCAATACCAACATATTTTTGTCTTAATTTATCTAATTGCTCAAGGAAAGGTTCGTCAAATTGTGGAGTATTATCTATGTAATTATTATACATATCTGAATGTATTCGATTATAGCACTTGGTAAAATTAATCCCTTTATTTAATCTGTCAAAAAGAATGATCGAGCGTTTTGCAGAGGGTTTAACCGATTCTTTTAATTCACCAGTTGCTTGCTCTACCCAAACAAGAAATTTAGATAATTCGGCATTCTTCGCATATTCTTGAGCTTCTTTCTCCATTGCTAATAACAATTTATCGGCTTTCCCTCGCATCAAACCCGCCACTAACAAAAACACCTCTTGCCAACGAGTTTCTGTTATATGATTCTTAACTGTTTCTTCAATCAAATCATTATCATAGATATACTGAGCCGTCAGGTATTCCTGAAGGGTTCAATGAGAAAAAGAATAGACATCTCTCGCCCGCTCTACTAAAATTCCCTGTTCAATTTCAATGGTTTTTAATACTTTTTCTCCGTCCAGATGTTGCGGAGCATTTAAGTTTTGTTTAAGGTGATCTTTAATTTGCTTAACAATTTCTCGTTTTTCTAAAAAAAGTTTATCTGCTACAAAATTCTGATAAGCAATTTCAGATAGCAAAATTTCTTCTTGCTCAATACTGAGATTTTCATAAACTAAACCGCGATTAGGTAAACGTTTTTCGGCTGACCATTTTTCCAATAAAATTCGTAACGCATCTTGATAAAGGCGACTGCGATTTGTGGGAAAAGATTGATTTTCATCATAAACCAAACACAAAAAAGTCAACAATAACGGTGTATGAGCTAACTCTTTTGCACTTTTATACTCCTCCTTTTGCAACAGTTCCCAACAATTTTTAGCCGTCTCATTTTTCCGATCTAATTCCGAACTAAACCAATGTTCAATAAAACTTTGAATTTGCTGATCATCAAATTCGACAATTTCAATATCGGTAAATCGTCGAAGATGAGTTCTAGCAGCAGTGCGACAGGAGAGAATAAAACGATTTTTATAATGCCTATCTACAAAATCTTTAATTTTCTCGATTACATTATTCACATTAGCTGTTGGCACTTCATCTAAACCATCTAATAAAATTAGTAATTCCCCTTTTTCTAGTTTATTGCTAATATTTTTTTCCACATTGGGAAAACCACAGATTTTAAACTCCTCTTCAATTAATGCCTGAATATTAATCTCGTTTTCTTTAAAGTTTTTCAACTCCAGTAAAACAGGTGTTAGAGGATGCTGATAACTGTCTTTATTTCCCTTGAGAGCTTCTAAACCAACTTTTCGCAAAAATGTAGATTTACCAATACCAGGATCACCAAGTACCATTAAATATTGTTCTTGATTAGCCAAAAGTAAACCATCTTTTTTACCATCATCCCTAAAGTTAAACCGTCGCTGCTTACTCTCACGATATTTATTTTCTAAATTTTCATCATAATAATCCCTGACTAAATTTCCTAAACATTTGACATTAATATAAATTGACTCCAAATCCATCGGCTTAGACATTTTTAAAACCTTAATCATGCCGTGCCGATCCCAGTAACGTTGAGTATATTCCCGTAAAAAAAGATACTTTCCCTCTTTGAAAAGCTGTCCGACATCTTTATTCAATAACTCATTTTTATTAATACCCTCCCACCCCGATTTAATCATTTGGCCAATAAAATTATTAGTCAATGCCGTTACAATGGTTGTTTCAATTCCTGTCATAACTTAACCCCTGTAAACCCTCTGAAGCTTAGTATAAGCCAGAAAGCGGGTTTCCCAACAACTCAGAAAGCGGGTTTCTCATCATCAACCCAGAAACCCGCTGGCTCTTTTGGATTTGGTGGGTAAAATGTATTCTGAGATACAGTCCTGCTGGCGAGGGAGTGGAGGGAACCACTCCAGACACAGAGGACACAAAGATCGATCCTATGTAAGTTAAACTTATCACACAGAACCTAGAAGAG
>NZ_JAPZSS010000107.1:0-42187 GCF_027532015.1 Microcystis sp. LE19-131.1A
GGCGTTAAAAGTTGTCAGACACCCCCCTTATCAAGGGGGGCAGGGGGGATCCCCCCGCCTATCGGCACCCCCCTTATCAAGGGGGGCAGGGGGGATCGAACCTAAAATCCATTTTTAATTTAATTATAACCAGCTACTTAATTCTAAAAAATACCTTATTTTTCCCCAAGCAATCCCAGAAGGAAGATTATAAGTAAAGATAGGGACAAGCGGAACCCATCAGCCAAATTTTCGCTGCCATCACGATATTTTATGGATAAAGATACTCGATTCGCCATTTTAGTCATTGGCATTCCCTTTCTCGGACTAGCTTACTGTGGCTTGATTTTTGCCGTGATGATCTATTGGGTGTGGGCCCGGGAACATCCCGTAACCATGGCCACTTTTTTCGTCCTTGCTCCTTCTTTGATTTCTGGCTCTATCTGGCTGTTAGCTTCCTATAAAGCCCGTCAAAAGCAGCGTTTGGGTTTATAGTTGAATGTAGAGGCCGATGGCATTCGTCCAAAAAGAATCAACTGGATTTTAGAACTTGGTTTAGGTCTTTAGTGTCAACCTCGGCCTAACCGATGGCAATCGCTGTCAGGGATTGGGAAAAAAACCAAAAAGTTTAGCAGCCCCTCCTAAAATGGCGACAACTAGGGCGATAAAAATTCCCCGGTTGGTAAATTCCTGATAAGCAACCCGTGTCGTTAGTCCTTTAATTTCCGTAGTTAGTCGCTCATCTAAGGCTTTAATGTCCCCTCTGATCTCCGATTGTCCTATTTCTACTTTGGTTAACCGTTCATCGATTTTGTCGAATTTTTGATTGACATCTCTTTGTAGGGAGTCTATTTTCCCTTCGATCCTTGTCAGAACAGCTTCTAGGGAATAAGTAACGGTTTCGTTAGCCATTTTCTGTCTCCTATATTTTCTTTAATTGCGATCGCTGTTGAGATTGGGGATACCTAAATATGTCAGTTGTCTTGGCATGGTGCGGTCTCGCGTAGCGAGCGCGTTGCGACCGCTCCAGCTAGTTGTGCAAGTGAGCAGTTAAGGGATTGACATAGCTTTAATGTTTGAGATGGGTTCATTCTCGGTTCCCTGTAGCCTGTTTCCCAATTGCTTACGGTTTGCACTGTCACACCTAACCGTTCCGCTAGTTTTCTTTGAGTTAACCCAGCGTTTTCTCGTAATTTCTGCATACGCTGTCCTAGTTCCCTATCCGTCATTATATCTCAAAAATCATCTAAAAATACTGTTGACATTATATAACTATCATTATACATCAAGAATATAAAGGAAGACGACCGCCCTTCGGTGACTTACTGGTAAAAAGACAATGAAGTTGTTGAATAAATCGGTTTTACTTACCGTTTCTGACTTAGTGCGTCCAAGAAGAATTAATAATCATTCTTTAGTCAGAATCAGAGCAGCACAAGGCTGACATTTAGGGGCTGGGCGCGATAGGATAAAAAAGTGCTAGATAAAAACCCCTCTCCCTTACAGTCCCTAGTTGCGGGTCACTGGTTCAAGCTCATCTGTGGAGCTAGTTACCAAGATTTGCCCACGATTCGCAACCTCGCCTTGGCCTATACTATCGCCGGGGCCGATTGTATTGATGTGGCTGCCGATCGAGCCGTGATCCTTGCGGCCAAGGAAGGCATCGAAACGGCGGAAAAAATCGCCGCATTCTCCCCAAATCGACGACCTTGGTTAATGGTCAGTCTCAATGACGGTGAAGATCCCCACTTTCGCAAAGCTGTCTTTAACCCGCAACTCTGTCCGGTCGATTGTCCCCGTCCCTGCGAAAAAATCTGTCCCGCTTATGCTATTGATGGGGGGGGAGTGATTGAACAGCGCTGTTATGGTTGCGGTCGCTGTTTACCCGTTTGTCCCCCGCAGATAATCGAGACAAGATCCCGTGTCTGTCAACCCGCAGAAATTATCCCCTTAATTATCGAAATGGGAGTAGATGCGATCGAAATTCATACCCAAGTCGGTCATGGAGAGGAATTTGCTCGACTCTGGCAAGCGATCGCACCTTTAACTAAAAACCTAAAAATCCTGGCCATAAGTTGCCAAGATGATGAATATATCATTGATCACCTCCACTATCTGCGAGAAACCATTTCACCCCTAAGCTGTCCTCTGATTTGGCAGACGGACGGCCGACCGATGAGCGGCGATATCGGCAAAGGGACCACCCACCCGGCCATTAATATGGCCAAAAAAGTCCTTTCCAGCAATCTAGCCGGATTTGTGCAGTTAGCCGGGGGAACCAATGACCACACCGTGACCAAATTACAGCAACTGGGACTGAGAAAAAAAATCGCTGGTATTGCCTATGGAAGTTACGCCCGTTCATTGATTTTGCCAATTTTAGAGCATTTAGACCAGCTTAACCTTGAAAATGACCCCCAAGCCTACAAAGAAGCCCTTAAAGCCGCTTCTATGGTGGTTGCTCAATTAAAAGCCTAGCCTTGGTCAAAAAACTATAATATTTTTTTAATTGACAACTAACCCATAAATGTGTTAGACCCCAAGAAAATCTTGGAAATAAAAACGGCCAATTATCGCCAAAACCCTTTACTATTAATGCCAGAAACCCTACCCTCCTCTCGGATGCCAGTGACCGACGATTTAAACAAACTCTTGGCAATTCTACCGGCTCGGATTCGCGGCAAAATCGAGGAACACCCGCGGCAGCATCAACTAATCGAAGTAGTTATGGATTTGGGACGCATACCAGAAGCGCGTTTTCCCGATGGGGCGATCGATCTGGGAGACGAACCGATCTCAAAAGAAGAAATCCAGTATTCGATCGCCAGGGTGGGCAGTTTTAGCGGCGATAATCGCGCCGGGATTGAACGCACCCTGCACCGGATCAGTGCCATTCGCAATCGAGACGGGGAAATTATCGGTTTAACCTGTCGTATCGGTCGGGCTGTTTTTGGTACGATCACCCTGATTAACGACCTAGTGGAAACAGGAAAATCCCTGCTGCTGCTCGGTCGTCCGGGGGTAGGAAAAACCACCGCTCTCCGGGAAATAGCCCGAGTTTTAGCCGACGATCTTAACAAACGGGTAGTAATTATCGACACCTCCAACGAAATCGCCGGAGATGGAGATATTCCCCATCCGGCCATCGGTCGCGCTCGTCGGATGCAGGTGTCCCGTCCGGAATTACAGCATCAGGTCATGATCGAAGCAGTGGAAAACCATATGCCAGAGGTAATCGTGATTGATGAGATCGGTACGGAATTAGAAGCTCTGGCTGCTCGCACGATCGCCGAACGCGGGGTGCAGTTAGTGGGAACGGCCCACGGCAATCAATTGGAAAATTTAATTAAAAACCCGACTTTATCGGATTTAGTCGGGGGAATTCAGGCAGTAACTCTCGGAGACGAAGAAGCACGCCGCCGGGGTTCTCAGAAGACCGTTTTAGAACGCAAAGCACCCCCCACCTTTGAGATTGCCATCGAAATGTTGGAACGTCAGCGCTGGGTCATCCACGAGGACGTATCTACTACTATCGACCAACTGCTGCGGGGACGGGAAGCAATTGCCCAAATCCGTTGGGTAGATGAGGAGGGAAAAGTACAGGTCGCTCAGGAAGAACCAAAACCGGAAAACCTCACCCCTTTGCGCGGCAATTATCTGCCAGAAATGGATAAACCCAAGGGATGGCGGGCCGATGGCCGGATGACCCCCGTGGCCCGTTTCCCTGCGGGCCCTCTCAACCGGGAAAACGATTTTGATCGCCTCCTCGAACAATCTTGGCTACAGGAGGAACCGGAAACGGAAAAAGTCCGCGTACCCGGTCCCAATGGCGAAGATTGGCCGGTTTATGTCTATCCCTACGGAGTCAGTCGCGCTCCGATCGAGCAGGTAGTACAGGCCCTAGATTTGCCGATCGTTTTGACCAAAGATTTACAGGAGGCCGACGCGGTGCTGGCCCTGCGTTCCCACGTTAAAAATCAGTCAAAATTGCGGCAAATTGCCAAAGTAAGACAAATTCCCATCCACGGCATCAAATCCAATACCCTGCCCCAAATTTCTCGCGGTTTAAAGCGGATTTTGGGCATTGATGACCCGATGAATCAGGAAGGTGCGGATCTGCGTTTATTTGCCCGCAGCGGTAGTGATGACGAGATCGAAGCTTTGGAGGAGGCCCGGTTAGCGGTGGAACAAATCGTTATTCCTACCGGCCAACCGGTGGAGTTACTGCCCCGCTCGGCGAAAGTGCGGAAAATGCAGCACGAATTAGTGGAACATTACCGTCTCCAATCCGATAGCTTCGGAGAGGAACCGAATCGCCGTATTCGCATCTATCCAGCTTAGGAGTCAGGAATTTGCAGCGACGCACCCTCATCATTATCGGTAAAGGGACGGCGATCGGTGCGGTGGCCTCCCTGATTATCCATCGTCCCCAATCGGGGGCGGAATTACGGGCTAAAATGCCCCTAGCTGAAAGAATTAAGCTCTGTCTCGATCTGGCTAGTTTAATTCTAGCCAGATCGACTATCTCGATGGTTATTTGGGGAATTCTCTATCCCTATCTTACCCATCCAGAGCCATCGGGTTTTAACAATGCCTTGGCTGAATACCAAGATTTACCCTTTTTGATGGGGGAAGTGGCAAACTATTAACTGTTACCGTTGAATGGGAAAAGACTGTGGATATTCGCTTAATCGTTGTCGATGTGGATGGAACGATCGCCGGGGATAACAATCAGGTTAATCCGGCCGTGGTGCAAGCTGTCTCTTCCGTCCAAAAAAAGGGGATTTCCGTCGCTATTGGCACTGGTAGGATGTACCGCTCGGCTTTACGCTTTCATAAACGCCTTAAATCCACTTTACCTATAATTGCTTACAATGGCGCTTGGATTCAAGATCCTGTTTCCCAAGTTCACCATCGACATACCCCTATTTCCCCCGACTTGGCGATCGATCTTTTGGATTATCTCGAACAACCCCAATGGAAGGAGAAAATCTCCCTTAATTTTTATATGGACGATGTGCTTTATGTGCGGCAATTAAACGCGGAAACGGAATTCTATCGCCAGCGATCGGGTATTATTGCCGAAGCAGTGGGGGATTTACGCAAAGTCGCCCACAAAACCACTAAAATCCTGGCCATGGGGGAAGATAAGCAATTTATCGCCGAGATTTGGCAGCATTTACAGCAACGCTATCAAAATCAAGATTTATACTTTACCCAATCGAGTCCGACTTTTTTTGAAGTTACCCACGTTGAGGCTACCAAGGGAAGCGCCACCCAATTTTTGGCCGAAGATATCCTAGGATTACAACCAAAAAACGTTATGGCGATCGGTGATAATTTTAATGATGTTTCTATGCTCACCTATGCGGGTATCGGTGTCGCTATGGGTAATGCTCCCCAAGCCGTTAAGGATCAAGCCGATTGGGTTGCCCCCAGTGTAAACTTAAATGGGGTGGCTGCGGCCTTGGCAAAGTTTGTTTTGATTTGAGCAAGATTTGACTTTTTACTAGAAAACCAACATCCTTTTCACCGAGAAAATTATGACTATTAATACGCAAACTGTTACGATTTCTAACAAAGATATTGACATAGATGCCTATTTAGCCATTCCCGATCGAGTGGGAATTTATCCAGCAATTATCGTGATTCAGGAAATATTCGGCGTAAATGACCATATTCGAGATGTCACCCGCAGAATTGCCCAAGAAGGCTATATAGTGATCGCTCCTGCCATTTATCAGCGATTTGCTCCTGGTTTTGAAACGGGGTACAGTATGGCAGATATCGAAATCGGTCGTCAGTACAAGGAACAAACCAAAGCAGCCGAATTAATCAGCGATATCCAAGCCACCATCGATTATCTTTATAGTTTGCCACAGGTGCAAAAAACCGGTGTCGGCACGATCGGTTTTTGTTTTGGTGGTCATGTGGTTTATCTTGTCTCCACTCTAGAGGATATCAAAGTTACTGCCTCTTTTTACGGTGCAGGAATCACCACGGGAACCCCTGGGGGTGGTCAAGCGACAGTGAAGGTGACTCCCCAAATCAAAGGGACAATCTACGCATTTTTCGGGGTGTTGGATACCAGTATTCCTCAAAAGCAAGTGGATGAGATAGAAAACGCATTAACCCGTTATCAAATCCCCCATCGAGTTTTCCGCTATGAAAACGCCGACCATGGCTTTTTCTGCGACCAAAGGGCTAGTTATAATGCTAAGGCGGCCAAATCTGCCTGGGGTCATGTGCTAGAGTTATTTAGCCTTCTTAAATCTTAATGGTCTGACTCCTCAAGCTTCAGCTTACACTGGAAGCAGCTCGAAATCATACTTGTAACTATTCTATTTATCATGACACCGAACCCAGCCTTTTCCATGGACGATTTTGCCAAAGCTCTTGATCAATACGATTATCAATTTGAAAAAGGGCAAATCGTGCGCGGGAGAGTCGATCAACACACCTCCGATGGAGCATTCATCGATATTGGCGGCAAATCCTCCGCTTTTATTCCTTTAAGGGAAATTTCCCTCGAAAATGTTACTTCCATTCCCGAAGCTTTACCCATAGGTGCAGAATTCGATTTTCTGATTACCCGTGGACAGGACGCGGAAGGACAAGTTACCCTGTCTCTGCGGCAATTATTACTACAAAAAGCTTGGGAAAATGTCAGGGAAATCTCTGAAAGTGGCAAGTCGGTACAGCTGCGCGTCACGGGGGTGAATAAGGGGGGAGTGACGGGAGAAGTGGAAGGATTAAAAGGATTTATCCCTCGCTCCCATTTAATCGAAAAAAATGATTTAGATTCCCTGATCGGACAACTTTTAACCGCAACTTTTATTCAAATCGATCAAGAAAATAATAAATTAGTTTTATCTCAGCGAGAAATTGCTCGCGCTAAGGCTATCAGTCAATTAGCTGTGGGTAAATTATTAAGTGGCACTGTGGTTAAATTACAACCCTACGGTGTCTTTGTCGATTGCGGTGGAGTGACGGGATTACTCCATGCTAAACAGGTGACAGGAGCCTCTTTTAATTCTCCCATGACTTTCTTTAAAGTTGGTCAAGCAATTCAAGTGGTAGTCGCGGAAATTGACGAATATAAAAACCGCATTTCCCTATCCACAAAAATCCTGGAAGCACACCCCGGCGAAATTCTCGAAAACTTTGCAGAAGTCATGGAAACAGCAGCAGAAAGATTAAAACAAGCTCAGGGAAAAACCCCAGAAACTTAGCGTAGGGTGGGTTAGGCGACAATAATTTAGATACTTTACCACCTATTTAGTATTCGCCGTAACCCACCATCAGTTATCAGTTATCAGTTATCAGATGTGAGTTTTAAGTGGACAGTCTTAAGTAGGAAATTGCCGTTTTCTTTTCGCTGATTGCTGTTTTTTACTTTTTCCTTGATCAAGATGTTTCAAGAAAAGATGTTTCAAGATCGGATAGCAATTTTAGGGACTATGCACGGAAAAGAGCGGGTGATTGCACCGATTTTAGCGCAAGAAATAGGCCTTAAGGTGATTGTACCCGATAATTTTAATACCGATCGCTTTGGCACTTTTACCCGGAATATTAAGCGCATCGGGACACAAATTGAAACCGCTCGCAGGAAGGCACAACAAGCGATCGAGCTTTCGGGATACGATATCGGAATTGCTAGTGAGGGTAGTTTTTATCCCTATCCTAACTTGCCGTTAGTTTCCTGTAATCGTGAATTGATTTTATTACTCGATCGAGTCCATAATCTAGAAATAATTGGTCAAGCAATAGTCACGGAAACTAATCACGCTCACCAAACTGTCACTAATCTAGCAGATGCTTTAGAATTTGCCGAAAAAATAGGGTTTCCTAGTCATGGTTTAGTGGTGATGTTTGATAAAAATTCTCTCGACTCTGAGCATATTTTTAAGGGAATTACTGACCAGAAAAATTTCGTTAAAATTGTTGAAGATATTCTTGACAAAAACGGCAAAGTACACCTAGAAACCGATATGCGCGCTATGCACAATCCCACGCGGATGAAAGCAATTGCAGCTGCGACAGCAAATCTTGTTCAAAAACTTAATCAATTATGCCCTAATTGTGGTTGTCCGGGGTTTGATATTATCGAAAGAACATCGGGTTTACCCTGTGGTTTATGTCACTTTCCCACCTCTTTAATTAAACTGGAACTATACGGTTGTCAAAGGTGTGATTATCGAGAGGAAAAACTCTTTCCCAACGGTGAAAAAACCGCCGATCCGATGTATTGTCAATATTGTAATCCCTAAAGATAGCTTTTCTATGGAAAGAATTTTAGAACCAGAAGTAATGGATGATCGGGAAGAAGCGATCGAATATGATGCCATGGACTTCACGGAAGTTAATACTAATTTCGCCAAAGAAGCCGTACAATTAGCCGGTATTAATGCTAGGGTCTTAGATGTAGGAACTGGTACTGCACGCATTCCGATTATACTCAGTCAACTACGTCCCCAATGGCAAATTATCGCTATTGATCTGGCCGATTCTATGTTAGAAATTGGTCAAAAAAATATCCTTAATGCTAACTGTCAAGAACAGATCAAATTGGAGAAAGTTGATGGAAAAAATCTTCCCTACCAATCCGAGCAATTTGATTTAGTTATTTCTAATAGTTTAATCCATCATCTCGAAAATCCTCTGCCTTTTTTACGCGAAATTAAGCGAGTTTTAAAACCGAATGGGGGCATTTTTTTAAGAGATTTATTCCGTCCTGATTCCGAGGAAATAATCCAGGGGATGGTGAGGGAAATCGATCCTAATTTTTCTCCCCGACAAGCGCAACTATTTAAAGATTCTCTCCATGCCGCTTTTACCCTAGCAGAAATTGCCGATTTAATCCAGCAGTCGGGATTAAAAAATATTAAAATTTATCAGTCTTCTAATCGTCATTGGACAGCCATAAAAACAAGTAAAAACTAATCACTAAATCAGGGGAAAATTGAGTCATGAAAGTTGGATTTTTGGGAACAGGATTAATGGGAACGCCAATGGTAGAAAGATTATTAAATCAGAAAATTTCTGTTATTGCCTATAATCGCACCTTAGAAAAATTAGCACCTTTACAGCAGTTGGGAGCCAAAACAGTTAACTCTCCTGAACAAGTAATTCAGGAGGCAAATTGTCTGATTTTAATGTTAACTAATGCCGCCGCTATCCAAGAGGTTTTAGGATTAAATTACGAGCAATCTAACTTCAATAATCGGACTATTATCCAGATGGGAACCATTGCCCCTTCTGAAAGTAAACAACTGCGAGATCAAATTGTGGCTAAAGGGGGAGAATATCTAGAAGCACCCGTGTTAGGAAGTATTCCCGAAGCTAAAAAGGGGACTCTCTTAGTTATGGTGGGAGCAACGGAGAAACAGTTCCATCAATGGTCAAATTTATTAGCACATTTTGGTCAAGAACCGATGTTAATCGGGGAAGTGGGAACCGCTGCGGCATTAAAATTAGCTTTAAATCAATTAATTGCCACTCTAACCAGTGCTTTTGCTTTGAGTTTAGCTTTTTTATCCCAGCAAGGAGTAGATCTAGAAAAATTCATGACTATCCTGCGTCAAAGTGCCTTATATGCGCCTACTTTTGACAAAAAATTAACCAGAATGTTAGAGAAAAATTATGCTAACCCTAACTTTCCCACTAAACATTTACTCAAAGATGTCAATCTCTTTTTAGAGGAATCGGAGAAGTTAGATTTAACCACTTTTCCCCTAACAGGAGTAGAGCGTCTTCTGGAAAAAGCTTTAGCAATGGGATTAGCAGAGGAAGATTATTCAGCTTTATATGAGGCGCTGAAAAAAGAATTATAAACCGCTTACCCACATCAAAAAGACTCTCTTTGGTTTGTGTAGGAAGAAAAACCGATAAAAGGCTTTAAATTTTCCTTAAGCTTTGTTGAGGTGGCCGGAAGAGGGGGTTAGAGTGGGAAGTGATGGAATTTTGGGCATATTTTCCTATGACGTTGACTGAATTTGGATTATTAGCGGGTTTACTTGTCCCCGGTATCCTGCTCTCGATTTTGGTGATGGTGAGTTTTGCCAAAGGGGGTTAATAAAGTGATAGAGACACCGGTGAAAGTGTCTCTATCTTTTTGGGGTGAGGATTAATCTATTTTTGGTTTTTTGCCCAATTTAATTGATTCTGTAGCTAACAAAATTGATTCTAAATGATGGCGCTTCTCCACTTGACCGAGGAAATAACCTGTCATCATCGCTGAAGCGAGAAGATTCGCCAAATTCTCGCGGTCAGTGGTAATTTGTACCGCAAAATCCTCTGAGGGCAACATTCCCACCAATCCCCTGACGTTTTGCGAGATAATATCTTTAATTTCGCTACTGACGGATTGGGCTATTCTCTCAAGGGTTTCAGGATGCTGCTGCTGGAGATACTGCATCAGACAGTTATCATTTTGTTCTTCGGTTTCCCAGGGAAAAAAATCAGGATTAAAAGTCATCAGAACTTCCACGCTGTAGTGGTTATTGGATCTAGGTTAACAAATCGCTCTTCTTGATTGCCCGAAGTCCCCCCTATCTTCTTCAAGTTTAGCTCAGTGATCAGAAATATTTACCCTTAATATACCCTCTCCCTCCTTATTCCTGATCGGTAGCTTCTAGAATACCCTGTTCCCTAAGATTGTCAACCTCGAAATATTGATGAAATTTATCGGTTACTTCTAACCAATAGGATCTACCTTCGTTTTGCTTGCGTTTTCTCACAAATCCTCGTTCTACCAAGTCCTGAACCTGTTGATAGGCCGTACTGCCCCGCAAATTAATTAAATCCGCTTGCAAAATCGGTTCTTTCAGTGCGATCGCCGCTAAAGTGCGGAGGGTTCCTGTGCCTAATTCGGCCGGGATCAGGTCTTCGATCAAATTCTGATAAGCTGACCGCAATTGTAAACTATAACCGAGGGGGGTTTCCACCACTTCCAAGGCACTATCCCGGTGGGCATAATCGGACATTAACTCGATCATAGCATCTTCCACCGTCAAGCGATCGCTGTTGGTTAATGTCACCATCTCGGTTAAGGGGACAGGCTGCCCTTTTAGGTAAAGTATCGCTTCTAGACGGGTAGCTAGTCTGATCTCCTGGTGGGCTTCCGCGCTCAATCTCGACTACCTAAGTTTAGACACTAAGCTAATATTCTACTAGAAAACGAACGAGAAAATTATGGAAACTTTTTGGAGTCAGGTTTTAGACTTTTGTTATCAGGCTACCGAGCAGGTGGGCGATCGCCTAGTAGCTGATTTTGGCAAATTACAGGCCACCAATAAAGCAGATGGGACTTTAGTGACGGCTGCCGACCGTTGGTCCGATGGCGAATTGCGATCATTAATTGCCCGCACTTTCCAGGATCATGGAGTCTTAACCGAGGAAACTACCCATATTTTCCCGGATCAAGAATGGTCTTGGGTAGTGGATCCAATCGACGGCACGACTAATTTTACTCGCGGTATTCCCATCTGGGGCATTTCCCTAGGACTTCTCTACCGGGGGACTCCCGTGTTCGGATTTGTTTATCTCCCCTGCCTGAAACAGTCCTATTATGGTTATTGGTACGGTGAGACGGGTTTAACCGGTCCAGAGGGGGCCTACTGCAACGGTCAACCGATTCACACCAGTGACGATTTTCCCAGCAAAAATCATCTGTTTAATCTCTGCGCTCGTAGTACAGGTGTATTCAAAAACCCCTTTCCCTGCAAAGTGCGGATGATAGGAGTGGCTAGTTATAATCTGCTTTTGGTTGCCGATGGCACTGTCTTGGGAGGAGTGGAAGCAACCCCAAAAGTCTGGGATATTGCTGCGGTTTGGGCAATTCTACAGGCCGCTGGCGGGGTATTTATCTCTTTAGGAGAAAAGATTTTTCCCTTACAGGTGGGGGAAAATTATAGTGATCGATCCTATCCCTGTTTAGCCGTGGCTCGATCGAATTTAGCGCCAGTTTTCTTGCCTTTAGTCGGTTTTCTCAAGGATGTTGCTTGAATGGAGAATTGCTCAGGTTAGAATAGCTGCATTTATTGGTTTTATCTCTATTTAGGGCTGGCTGAATAAATCTAAAAACCTTGTTGGATAATATCTTTAAGCTTGTTTGAAATCAAAAACTGCCAGCCCTTGGATTGATCAGGGGGGAAATTTAGGCACTTTTTGCCTGAAAATTAGGTAATTGACCCCCTGAAAATCGGTAAAACCCTACACTCCACACCCTACACCCCACACCCTGCCCCCACGAATTTATTTCATGAGTTTTGATACTTCCTCTCTCAGCGAACGCAACGATAAAGCCGAAGTCTATCAGCCGGTAATTATTCGCCTCGAAAATGTGTCTAAAATCTACGGCAGTGGCGAAACCATAGTTAAAGCCCTCAATAACATCAATTTAAGCCTAAAAAAAGGGGAATATTGCGCTATTATGGGGGCTTCAGGTTCGGGAAAATCCACAGCCATGAATATTATCGGCTGTCTTGATCGTCCCACCTCGGGGTCTTATTATCTAGAAAATCTGGACGTTTCCACGCTGCCGGATGGGGATTTAGCTCAGATTCGCAATCGCAAAATCGGCTTTGTTTTCCAGCAATTCCATCTTTTACCCCAGATGAGTGCGCTAGAAAATGTCATGTTACCGATGATTTATGGTGGGGTTCCTCCCCAAGAAAGAAAGGAAAGAGCGATTGCTGCTTTAACGAGGGTGAAATTGGATAATCGACTGCACAATAAACCCAATCAATTATCGGGGGGACAACAGCAGCGCGTTGCTATTGCTAGGGCAATTGTCAATCAACCCATATTATTACTTGCTGATGAACCGACGGGGGCGCTAGACTCGAAAACTACCCAAGAGGTGATGGCTATTTTCTCGGAATTGAATAACAGTGGCATTACTATCGTCATGGTAACTCACGAGGCTGATGTGGCGCGTCACTCTCAGCGCATTATTTGGTTTAAGGATGGTGAAGTGGTTTATCCTAATCTCGCACCGACGGATTTACACGAGGTGATTGGGTAGGGTAGGGATTTTTCAGTTATCAGTGAAAAGAAAACGGCAACTTCCTAATTAGATATCTGTTAGGGATTGGGAAGAAAACCAAAAAGTTTGGCTGCCCCTCCTAAAATGGCAACAACCAAAGCGATTAGAATCCCTCGATTGGTAAATTCCTGATTAGCGACTCTTGCAGTTAATCCTTTAATTTCTGTGGTTAGTCGCTCATCTAGGGCTTTAATCTCCCCTTTTAACTCCGATTGTCCTATCTCTAGCTTGTTAACATCCCTTTGTAGAGAGTCTATTTTTCCCTCAATCCTTGTCAGAACAGCTTCTAGGGAATAAGTCACGGTTTCGTTAGACATGGGCTAAACTCCTATATTTTGCTATGTTGCAATCGCCTTATTTATGGGTTGCCACTGAGTAGAGAAAATCTGATGCTGACGGTGATTATTGCCCCGATACCGGCACTAATTACCCCAACAATCAGAGGTAAAATTAACCCCCGAAATCCCTGTAAGTCAGAAACAGACTTAACTAAAACAGATTGCTCGTTTTCTACTTTTTCTAATCTTTTATCGATGCCCTCAATCTTAAAGCCTAAGGCTTTAATCTCCCCTTTTAACTCCGATTGTCCTATTTCTACTTTGGTTAATCGTTCATCGATTTTGTCTATTTTTCCCTCAATCCTTGTCAGAACAGCTTCTAGGGAATAAGTCACGGTTTCGTTAGACATTGGCTAGACTCCTATATTTTGCTATGTTGCGACCGCCTTATTTAGGGGTTGCCACCGAGGAGAGAAAATCTGATGCTGACGGTGATTATTGCCCCGATACCAGCACTAATTCCCCCAACAATCAGAGGTAAAATTAACCCCCGAAATCCCTGTAAGTCAGAAACAGACTTAACTAAAACAGATTGCTCGTTTTCTACTTTCTCTAATCTTTTATCGATGCCCTCAATCTTAAAGCCTAAGGCTTTAATCTCCCCTTTTAACTCCGATTGTCCTATTTCTACTTTGGTTAATCGTTCATCGATTTTGTCGAATTTTTGATTAACATCTTTTTGTAGAGAGTCTATTTTTCCCTCGATCCTTGTTAGAACAGCTTCTAGGGAATAAGTCACGGTTTCGTTAGACATGGGCTAAACTCCTATATTTTGCTATGTTGCGGTCTCGCGTAGCGAGCGCGTTGCGACCGCCTAATCTTCTTTGGGCGCGATTGCTCCAGTGGGGACTAATTCTGATAATTCTACAGGCTGTACTCAGTAGCGATCGCATTAAAATAATCACACAATCAATTAAAAGTATAATAATACTAAATCCATTGAGTACAGGCTAGTTATGAGGAGAGGCACTCATGCAATAGGCAATAGGCAAAAGGGAGAATAAATAATCATTCTTTAATAACCGGATTTAATATTAGTAAAAATTATCAATTGAATGTTAAGAAGTGCGGAAATTGGGATTTAATACTGCTCACTTAAAACTCAAATCTGATAACTGGTAACTGGTAACTGGTAACTGGTAACTGATAACTGATAAATCCTTAGATTTCGGGTGCTTTTAGGGAATAAAGGGAGAAACTAGCGGTTTTTACCTTTGCCTGTTGCACTAAACTGGGTACAGAATTACGCGCTAGGGCGGTTAATTTATTGGTAGTAGCATCGTAAATTGTCGTAGCCACTTTGGGATAGAGTCCAATGCCGATAATTGGCACTAATAGAGAGGCGATAATAAAGACTTCCCGGGGTTCCGCATCCACTAGGGCATGGTGTTCTTCTAATTCCTTATTTTCCGGTCCGTAGAGAATTTCTCGCAACATGGACAAGAGATAAATCGGAGTGAGAATGACACCGATAGCTGCTAAAAAGACGATAATAACGCGGAAAGTGGGACTATAGGCATCACTGGTGGCAAAACCGATAAATACCATTAATTCCGCCACAAAACCGCTCATCCCGGGCAAAGCCAGGGAAGCGAGGGAACAGGTGGTCCACATGGCAAAAACTTTCTTCATTTTCTTGCCGACACCGCCCATCTCGTCTAACATCAGGGTATGGGTGCGATCGTAGGTACAACCGACCATAAAGAATAAACTCGCCCCAATCAGTCCGTGGGAAATCATCTGTAACATCGCCCCACTTGTGCCAATATCGGTAAAGGAAGCCATGCCAATCAGCACAAATCCCATGTGAGAGATGGAAGAATAGGCAATTTTGCGCTTAAGATTGCGTTGGGCAAAGGAAGTTAAGGCGGCGTAGATAATATTAACCACCCCTAAAATCACCAAAACGGGGGCGAAAACGGCGTGAGCATCGGGTAACATCCCCATATTCATCCGTAAGAGCGCATAACCACCCATTTTAAGCAAAATTCCCGCTAGTAACATATGGGCAGGGGCAGTGGCTTCGCCGTGGGCATCCGGTAGCCAAGTATGAAGAGGGAAGATGGGCAGTTTTACCCCGTAGGCAATCAGAAAACCAGCGTAGAGGAATAATTGCAGTTTCAGGGGGAAATCCTTGCCGGCAATAGTCACCATGTCAAAGGAGACGGTATCGCCATAAAAAGCCATCGTCAGCGCCGCTACAAGGATGAAGAGAGAGCCTCCGGCGGTGTAAAGGATAAATTTGGTGGCTGCGTAGAGACGGCGTTTACCGCCCCAAATAGAGAGGATGAGATAGACGGGGACTAATTCTAATTCCCAGACGAGGAAGAACAGTAACAGATCCTGTACGGCAAACACCGCAACCTGTCCCCCATACATCAACAGCATCAGGAAATAGAATAGTTTCGGTTTAAAAGTCACCGGCCAAGCCGCTAAGATAGCCAGAGTGGTGATAAATCCCGTTAAGATAATCAGAGGCATGGAGAGGCCATCGGCTCCTAATGACCATCTTAGGTCAATTTCGGGCAACCATTGGTAACTTTCCACTAATTGCAGATTGGGATTAGCGAAATCGTAACTGCTATAGAAAGCATAGATAATTAGGGCAAAGTCGATTAATCCCACCGTCAGAGCAAACCATCTCACAGTTTTACCGTCTTTATCGGGAATTATGGGAACCAATAAAGCGGCGACGATAGGAAAAAGGATGATGGCAGTTAACCAAGGAAAGTTCGTTAGATTCATCGGCTGTTTTAATATTTATTTAATCGTCAGAATCGAGAAATTAAGCTAGGGCTTTTTGGCAGTTTTACCTAGCAAAACCGCCTTTTTTTCGCTTGTTCTCGCGGTTACATTTGACTGTACCTAAATCAATCTAGCAATTATTTTCCTGTCCTTGTCTGTTAATATTGTTAAGTTTCAATGCCATTGTGTCACTTTAACCAAGAAAAACCCCGGCTGAGAGAGGGGCTAAAACTGAACGACTAGAGTAGTTCAGTTTAATCGGGCAAATCAAAGAGAACCCCCGTCATATAAAGCTCTGCCCATTCCCAACCAAAGGCTTTTTCTAGTACACGACGAGTTTTATCGTTTTTTTGCTGTTGACTACAATAATCCCGTTGTCCCTGTAAATAAATGCGCGCTTCTTCCCCGGAAAGAGGCTGACTTTCCTTAGCACATTTGCAGTGAATTGTCAAGAAATCTGTAACTCTTTGTAAAAATTGTCGTTCCTCGGCGGCGGTTTCGGGACGAATAAACAGACAATATTGGGAGAAAATATGACCCCAAGGGGGCAAATCACGAGCCTGGGCGAAATTAGCCGCAGGTAAAGCCGCTAAAGCCTCATTATAGGCACTAGAGAGGGTTTTATCGCCACTGGTGGGAGAAAGATCCACAATAGCGGCACTGATTCCCGCTTTGCCGGAGACTATATCACATCCGAACATCGGCAGCGGATATTCTGGACGGGGGAACATGACACAGTGAAGTATATCCAAACCATTGCCCAGTTTAGCCAGTTCTAGGTGCATTTTGCGGAACTGGGGAGTTTGATAGCAGCGATTCTCGATAATCAATTTTTCCCCTTCTAAACGTCCCTCCACATAGCCTAAACCTTCCGGCAACTCAAAGGGCGACAAATCAAGATAATTTTCCCAGTGGGACAGAATTGCTGTGGCTAATTGTCCAATCAGGGGATGAAGTAACGGTAAAATTTCAGGGTTGGTAACGGCTATCATAGGTCAGTTATCAGTAATCAGTTATCAGTTATCAGTTATCAGTTATCGTCTCCCTATCTCCCTATTTTCCTATCTCCTGACATCTAAAATACACTTTACCCCATGGAGCGATCGAGATTAGAACTGGGAAATATAAAATTAACTTCTTTGTCCTTCTCCCAATTTACCCTATGGTTAGCAGTGCCGCTCGTCCAAAACCTTCCTTAAAAACCCTCTGGCAAAAGATAGAATCTTCTCCCTTGCCAGAAACCGAGGAATCGATTATTTTAAGAATTCTGGTGCAAGCTTTAGTAATCGTGGGTATTATCGCCACCGATGTGGCTACCGATAGTTATACCAGTATTTGGGCGGTTCCTCTCAGTATTATCGGCGGAATCTGGAGTTGGCGACGCAGGAAAAAGCGCAATATTGGGGCAAAATTTTGTATAGCGATCGGAATGTTGGTAGTGTTGGCGCTATTCTTGGGTAATATCGTTGCGATGCAGGATAGTCGCATTGCCTTAACACAATTATTAATTCAATTACAAATTCTCCATAGTTTTGACCTGCCCCGACGCAAAGATTTAGGGTATTCTATGGTAATCGGTTTAATTCTCTTGGGAGTCGCCGGGACAATCTCCCAAACCCTCGCTTTTGCGCCTTGGTTAATCCTATTTCTGTTTTTATCCCTACCTACCCTAGTTTTAGACTATCGTTCTCGTTTAGGTTTAGATAATCTCAATCAGAGTCTCCCTTTCTTCTCAAGGAAATCCCCGCGTCTAGCCACAAAAAAATTAGTTTCCCCGCAAAATTCCCCCCTTTCTCCCAAACGTTTCGGGATTTTCTTTCTGACAATTCTCCTCTTGGGATTGACAATTTTTGCCCTGATGCCGCGTTTTCCGGGTTATCAAATTCAATCTTTTCCCGTCAATAGTCCCGAAGGTATGGAAAATCAGGATTTTGAACAGGGAGACAGACAAATCGTTAACCCCGGCTATGTGCGCGAGGGTGAAACGGGGAATGGTGGCGTAAATGGTGGGAATAGTCCCACTACAGGGTCAGGACAGTTAGATACTACCTTTTATTACGGTTTTAACAGCCAAATTAACCAAAATTTGCGGGGAAGTATGACTCCCCAGACAGTCATGCGGGTACGTTCTCAAGCCCCCGGATTCTGGCGCGCCATGGCCTTTGATCGCTATACTGGTCAAGGGTGGCAAATCTCGCGAGATCAAGAATTAGAGGATTTAAATCGCAGTAGTTGGTCCTATCGCTTTTTTGTGCCGTTACCCGCAACCCAGGCCAAAACTCATCAGGCAGTTCAAACCTACAGCATTGTCTCCAGTTTACCGAATATTATCCCTGCTCTTACCTCGCCTCAGTTTCTCTTTTTTCCTACCCGACAGGTATCTCTGGACCGAGAAAATAGCTTAAGGTCGCCGGGGGGATTAGCGGAAGGGCTAACTTATACTGTAATCTCACAAGTGCCGGAACGCAATCGCAGCCAACTGCGATCGGCCCCAGAAACCTACCCTAAGTCTATTCTCAAGTATTATTTACAAATTCCTGCCGAAATTGCCCCGAAAGTCCGCCGAAAAACCGAGGAATTGCTGGCCAAATCTCCCAAACCTTTAACCTCTCCCTACGAGAAGGCCTTATATCTGGCCCAAGCATTAAAGCAAAACTATGAATTAAAAGCCGATTTGCCCTTTTTAGCCGAAAATGAGGATTTAGTCTCGGCCTTTTTGTTTCGTTTTCAGGGGGGTTACGCCGATCATTTTTCCACCGTGTTAACGATTATGTTACGCTCGATCGGTATTCCTGCCCGATTAGCCACCGGTTTTGCCCCTGGCCAGTTTAATCCTTTCACTGGCTTTTATGTTGTCCAAAATACGGACGCTTACGCCATCACAGAGGTGTTTTTCCCGGGTTACGGTTGGTACACTTTCGATCCTATCCCAGGCCACGAATTAATTCCCCCATCCTTTGAGGAAGCGGAACCTTTTAGCGTCCTCAAGCAATTTTGGCAATGGGTGGCCGGATGGTTGCCCTCTCCAGTCACGGGTTTTCTCGGTCTGATTTGGGAAAATGTTATCGTTACTATCGGTCAGTTATTGACCTGGTTATGGCGCTTTATTTCCGGCAGTCTTTTCGGGGGAATTCTCGGCGGTTTAGTCGGGGTCGTCTTCGCCTACGCTAGTTGGTTAGGATGGGGACAGTTCCATCGTTGGCGTCGGGGTCGCAAGTTAGCCAAACTACCCCCAATCGAGCGTTTATACCAGCAAATGTTAGGAATCTTAACAGAAGCCGGTTATGGCAAACATCCCGCTCAAACCCCTTTAGAATACGCCACCGCCGCCCGCCGCGTCCAACCGCCCCCAGTGGCGAATATTATCGAGGAGATTGCTCGCGCCTACGTTGATTGGCGTTATGGCGGGAAATTGGCTAATATTGAGAGATTACGCCAACGTTTTCGAGAATTTGTCAAGCTAGTGAAAAAGTGAGCTTGAGGTTATAGTTAGGGTTTGCTGAAAAAGTTTTTCGGCAAATCCTCAATAATCAGTCTTTAATAACTGGATTTAGTATTACTTGGTCGTCTTTTGATAAATGGCGATCGCATTGCACTAATCCGATGGCTTCGACTAGAATAAATATGCTAGGATTAGGGTAATTTATCTGGATCAAGTTATTCCCTAGCTTAAATAAACACTCATTCCTCCACTGACAAGATATCATCATGGATCTGCCAGCCTTTGATCATAACCTTCATCAGTCCGATACTACCCATACTTTACATACTCATGCGGATTCGTCGCTGGATTTGCACGACCACCAAGATTTGTTAAACGACCCTAATTTGGGAGTTCACCACGATCCCTTTGTCCCATCTAATATCAGCATTTATGAGCCTCATCATATCCATAATGCTTTTGAGCATCAGGGTTTAGCAGATTATCAACCCCATCACGCTAATGGTTTATTAGACCATCAATATTCTCAAGTTGATCATCCTTCTCATTTTGATCAAGGTTTTGAGAACCAGCACTTAGCAGATTATCACCCTCATCATGCTAACAGTTTCCCAGACCATCAATATTCCCACCCAGATCATACTTCCCATTGGGATCATCTTTCACAGCGATCTGGTTCTGAGACGGCTTCTGAGTTATTAAGTAAAGCAAATGAAATGGAGAAACGGGCTAATGAAAGTTTAAGTCGTTCTCAGAGTCACAGTAAAGAAGCCGATTGGCATCGTGAGCATAAAAACCAGTCAGATGCCTCTAGTCATGGGAAAGAAGCCCAAAATGCGATGGCTGAATCTGAGAAATATCAGGCGGAAGCTCAAAAGTTAAGGGAACAGGCGAAAAAAGTCTAGAGGGTTATTATGAAAGGTAGCTTTTAGACTGTCGCATTAGAGAGCAAAAACCTTGACTTTTACCTTCTTTCTGATAGCCCAGGACAGGATTGTTCTGTATTACTGGGGTTGACTAAGACTAAATTAAAGTTACGAAAAACCATTGTGGAGGATTTAGAAATATGTCTTGGATGTATGGCTTAAGTTTGTTAGCATCAAGTGGCATTAATGCTTGGTCAGCATCAGAAAATCGTAAATCTTCTGAAAGTATCAGTCGGCTAAATCGGGATTCTTCCGAAGAAATTGCTCGATTAAGTAGAAAGCATTCCGCAGAATTGCAGTATAATCAATTAAAATTTTCCGTATTGCAACAAAGAGAAAATCAAGAATTTCAAAGAGAATTAGCTGAACTTAACCACGAAAGAGCGAAGGAAATTGAGGCTTTTCGGGCGAAAGTGAGTCACGCTATTAATCAAAAAAATCTGGATTTTCAAAAATGGCGTTTTGAGCAGGAAAAGAAAATTCAATATGATATTTTACAGTTACAGCAGGATTTTCAACGGGAGTTAAGCCGTCTTCAACATCAAAATGCGGTGGAGTTGATGCGGGAAAGGGTAAGATCAGATAAATCTCCTATTCATAATCAAGCTTTCGATTTATTAGAAAATTCTTTTGCTCATCCGTTGATGCCTTTGCAGGTACTAATTTCACCGCCCCAACTAAATTATGATCCCAAAACAGGTAAACCCTATCTTTCTGGCTTTGAAGATACTTTAGCGGAGGAAATTCATCAGTTTCTTAGTCAGGGCCATGCTCTTAATCAAGAATGGCCTGTTCAATTCCTAAATGGAAATTGGATCTCTAATAGCCAGGGTGGAAATGCTGCTCTATTGTCTCTGCATTCACAGTTAAAAAGCATTCACGTTCTAGTTTTGGATACAAAAATCCCATTGGATAAACTAAATTTCAGTGTGGGATACTGGTTTAGTGGTGATACTACTTTTACTCGCCGTCCCATTTTGTCAGGTCAATCTTTTCCTGATTTGCTTTATGAATCTGCTAAAAAAAGAGCGCTGGAATGGGAGAAAAAAAGAGAAAAAATCAAGGCTAGTGGTAAGGATGAAGCATATATTAAGGCTTTAGGGAAGGTCGATGAGGAAAATTTACAGATTTATTTCCAAGAGTTAGCAGGAATTGCTGAATTAAAACAAACTGGTGTTACCGATTTACTTATTCGTAAAGAATACAAGATTACGGAGGAAGATTATAAAACATTTTATCAATATTTGGCGGTATGGCATTGTTTAGCGATCGGGCTTTATGCTGACATTCTCTTTTTGGGTAATTCTTGGGAAAATATTCCTTTATTGCCTAGTTTAATTCCTTATCTGTTAGAAAAATATCGGGATAACCCTCTGTTAACTTCGGAGTTTTGGCAGGAAGCCATTTCCAGCATTGTGAAGGTTTACGGAGAGTTTTATAATAGCTTGAGGTCGGATTTTGCCCATTGGGCGACTGAAATTCGGATGGAGTTAGCATTATCTTTGGCTAATTTACCAAGCGAGTATCAGTGTTTGGCTTTAGAGCAAGGTAATCAGGCTTTTTCCGATTGGTTACGAGCTAATGATGCGCCTTCGGACAAGGTTTTTGATCTCGACAATGACGCTGATTGTCAGCTTTTGAAACGGATTATTTATCAAGAAGATAAGCCGTTTTTAGAGTCATTAAAGTTGTTATTAGAGAAAATTCGGGGGGCAGAGGGGATTGATGAAATTAAAACGAATGTAATTGGCAGTTTTTTAGTTGGTTGGGAGTTTTTGATCTGTCCTGATAGTACTTACAATCTATCAATGATAGAAGCCGAAAAATTACCAGCGATTGTGGAGACAAATCCTGAAAAATCTGATATAATTAGTCAAGCAAGCATCAGTTGTCAAACAACCACGAGGAAAAATCCCATGAGTAATCAAACTTCTTCCGTTAATTTCGAGGCAACTGAAGTTCGTCTTTGGTTTGCCGATCAACTGGATCAAATACGTCAAACTTTAGTTACATCAGAGAAACAAGCGGCAGAAGCATCAGGAAAGTTGGCACTATCGGCTCTAATAGATAATTTGCGTAGGGAAGTTGATAAACTGAAAAATGCAAAATTTCGTTTTTTGATTATTGGAGATTTTAATCGTGGTAAGAGTAGTATTTTAAATGTTTTATTTGGTCAAGAACTGCTACCAATGGGAGTCACGCCTACTACGTCTATTCCTACTTTTATTCAATACGGGGAACAAGCAAAAGTCATAGTTTACAAGAAAGATGGTACACAAGAAAGCATGGGCTTAAAGGAGTATCAACAGAAATATACTTTTAACTCAAAACAGGTAAAAGATAAAATCAAAAATATTTTTAAAACAGTTGAAAATTGGCTAAATTCTTTAGAAAAAGCCGAAATCTATTACCCAATCGAATTGTTATCGAGGGGGGTAGAGTTTATTGATACAGCAGGACTGAACAGTTCGGAAGCTGAAGATAGAAAAACGTTGTCGTACATTCCTGAGTGTCATGCAATTCTATTTGTTTTAAGTGCTCACCAGCAGCTTACTGCCAAAGAGCAAGCTTATCTAAACACACATATTAAGGATAAAGTAGGATCAGTATTCTTTTTGATCAATCAATGGGAATTAGTCCCAGAATCAGATAAAGAAGAAATACATGAGGCTTTTGTTGAAAGATTATCTGACTGTTTAACAGCAAAAGAAGAAGAAATCGAACAAATGTGGGAGGACACCATATTTGATGTATATGCTCGTACAGCTTTAGAAAGACTAAAAGAAAAAAACTCTCTCGACGGCACTGGATTTATGCAATTCAGCGCGAGACTTGATCATTTTTTGATTCATGAACGATTAATTGCTGAACTATTGCCATCTCTTCAAACGGCAACATCCGTTACGAATAGGGTAACTGAGGTTGTTGAGGAAAGATTACTTGTTCTTAATGAGACGGTAAAGTCTTTGGAAGAAAAAATCAGAAAAGTTAATCCTCATATTAAGTCAATGAAAACAATTGCCAAAGGGTTAAGAAAGGGAGCTACTAATACCAAAAATGCTTGTATTGCACAAGTTGGGGGAGAGTATCAGAGTTATTTTAGTCAAATACTAAGCAAAATTGAGAATGATTTCACAATGCCTCCTGTAGCTGGTCTCGGAGAGAATCAGAAAGAGAACTATACAAAACAGTTAGAGAAAAAATTCCAAGAATACCAGCAAGAGAAACTTGATGGATGGAAAAAAATAAGTGCGGGTATAGTAGCCAATAATTATCTTGAGTTAACTGAGTTGTTTAGTGAAGAAAATAAGGAATACGATAGAGAAAGACAAGAAATTAAGGAAATTCTTGAAGGAAAAGACCTTAATATTCAAAATCAATCTCAGCTATCAACTTATCAAACTGGTTCTACTCCAGAAAGTTCTCTAAAGGCAATTGATGGTAACGCAACTAAAAAAATGATTTTAGCTGGATCAGCCGCTACAGTGGGTACAATCACAGCAGGTGTTGGAGTGGCTACTGCTGCGAACGTTTATCTTGGTACTCATATACTATTAGCGGCTGGGTTAGCTGTAACACCAATAGGAGCGGCTTTATTAGCTGTTAGTGTTGTAGGTGGTGGACTTGCAACTTGGTGGGGACGACGTTCGGAGATCGATAAATTTCAAAAAGGAATGCAAAAACAATTAGCGCAAGAATTTCAAAAATTGCTTGAACCTGAGCAAATATCGGGTATTAAGGAAGCTATTGGGAATTTATTTGTTGGTTTTGAGAGTTATGCCGATCAATTAAAAGATGACGTTGAATCTTTGGAAAGTTCTCTGAATAACTTACTGGAATCCAAAAGGAGTAAAGAAGTTGATGCTCAAGCTGAAGCAAAACGTTTAGAAGCCTTGAAAGCAGATATTTCTGCTCAATGGGAAACTATTAATGTCAAATATAAGGAGATAGCTACAGCTAAAAAATAAACGTATTTTCGTAATTGTTTAAGCGTAGTTTACTAAAATTATTATTTAGTGGGCTACGTTTTTCTCTATTAATTCAAGGGCTTATATTCAAAATGAAATCTGTAATTACAACTTCAAACACTCTTAAAACGGCTTGCCAATTTCTTGACCCTCAAGAACACCAACAGCTTATTAAAGATGTAGAATTAGTCTGCGAACAACTCGTTGATCCTAACTTTAGAGTAGCTGTTCTTGCACCCTTTAATTTCGGCAAATCCACACTAATTAATGCTCTGTTAGGTCAAAATATAATGCCTGTTAAGATGATCAGAACAACTGGTATAGCAATCAGGATTAAATACGGAAAAACTTTAACTACAATTATTACCTTAAAATCAGGTGAAATCATTAGAAGCAATGACACAGAAATCCTCAAAGAATTTGCCGTGTTAAACAAAAAAGGACAACGAAGAGAAGATGTTGACTCTGTAGAAGTTTTATGCCCTCATTTCCTATTAAAGAACGGAGTAGAATTGCTAGATTTGCCTGGAACAAACGATAGAGAAGCACAAGATATTTTAGTCCGTGATCAATTATTACAGGTTGATTTAGTCATCCAAATATTAAATGCAAGACAACCCTTTACTCAAGGTGAACAAGACACTTTAAATCAATGGTTAATTGAGAGAGGAATAAAAACAGTTATTTTTGTTCTGAATCGTATGAATCAAATAGAAAACAAAAAAGACAAAAGTGAAATATATGATGATGTAGTCTCCACAATTAAATTTTTCAAACCTGACTTACCAGAGGGCTTAAAAAAACTATATTGTGTTGATGCCCTTCCTGCTCTAGAAGCAAAACAAAACAAGAAAAAATGGAATGTCTTTAAAAGTGGCATCATTGATTTTGAAGTTAGTTTATTGACTATCATCTCATTGTATAAAAAAAGAACAAGTCAAACTAGGTTACTCCGTGTAATTACTATGGCAAGTAAAGTAAAATCTATATTGCATAAGCAAGCTAAAGACTTAGCTATGGAAATTTCAAATGCTGAAAATATCAGAAATCTTGCTATTGAGAAAGGAAAACAACAAGAAAAATCACTAAAAGAAGAATTTAAAAAAAGAGTAGAAAATTATCAAAACTGGCTGTCCCCAAATATTCTTGTTGCGAGTTATCAAATAGATGCAGCAAAAACTTTAGAGACTAGAGGTTTTTATGACTGGCAAGATAGCAAGTTTAAGTCCATTATTCTTGATTACACTCAAGCTATAGAAAAATGTGTTAGCAAAGCCTGTACAAAACTTCAAAAAAGTAATTCTAATCGTATTAATATTTCATTTCCTGAGTATCCAAAAGTCTCATTACCTAGTCGTCAAGATAGAAATGCGGGACAGTGGATTGGTGACATTTTTAACGGTGGCGCAAATCGCAAGAAATTAGACCAGGAATATGAAAATAAGAAGTGGCAAGCTTATAAAGATGCTGCCTATAGTTATTTATCCGAATTTAGTAAAAATACCTTAGCTTCCCTAAATGAATATGAAAAAAATATTGATCCCTTAATTACTTTTTCTATACCACCAGAATCTCGTGAAGTTATTTACAAACGTAACGACTTGAATTCTATAAATTCTTCCATTAACTCAATTCAATGTTTAGAATCACAAAAAGCTAGAATAAATAGATATAAATTAAAAACTTTGGAACTTCTTAAGGTATTTATAATATTTTGGAGTAACTGGTTTTTATATTTTTTAAAGTAATGGATAAATAAATATAGCGGCATTCTCCTGAGTGAGAACATGGAACTTCTTGCGGATTAAGGATTTTAGCCATTTTATTTGTCCCTCACCAGCTCAGATGCCGCTATAATTCATAATTGATAACTTTAAGGGAGGCTTAATCAATCATGTTAACAGTTAATTTAGATCATGAATCAGAAAAATATTTAATTGAAATTTTGTCAGAAGAAAAAATAACTAGCCAAGAATTAGTCAAAAAACTTTTGCGTAACCATTGGATTACTCTAAAAAAATCGCCAACAATTTTAGAAAGAATGGGTGGTTATCCTGAACATTTATTAGACGAAAAAGAAGACTTATCTGACAGAGATATTCGTAAGGAAAAAATTGCTAAATATTTGCGACAAAAACATGAACAACATGAATAGTTATGACTGAATATTACCCCTTTATCCTTATTGATACAGGAATTATCGTCGCATTTTACAATAAAGGTGATCGTTATCATCAACAAGTTGTTAATTTTTTTGCTAATTGTAGTAGTCAATTAATTACTACTGTTGGCTGTATAACTGAAACTATGTGGTTACTTGCACCAGATGTAAAAGTTCAAACAGAGTTTTTATCAGCCTTAGAAAAGGGAGTATTTATTGCTGAACATTTACTATCAGAAGATTATCAAAAAATCAAGCAATTAAATCAGATTTACCAAGACTTACCTGCTGATTTCACTGATTTATCGTTAATAGCGATTTCTGAAAGATTAAATATACCTGCTATTGCCACTTTAGATAAAGATTTTGATATTTATCGCCGTTATCGTAATCAATTTTTTATCAGAGTTTTTTATCCTCAGTAGTGCAATTACTCTTATTATCTATGGCTAAAGCCATTACTACCAACCAAAGGGCGATCGCAAGTTTTCGGGTTATTTGTATGCCGTAGAGTTTGTCATTTTCTCCTTTATTAAAATCCCTCAATCTCCTAACTATCTTCAGGACTAAATTGAGAAAGCATAATTATGACAAATTATCAAACAGAAATGGCTCTTCGGTTTATGTTATGCAATGAACGGGGGTTATAGAGGATGTAACCCTTGTATAGAAAGGCATTTAGCGATTTTTGTCAATTATTTTTGATCTAGAGCGAACTAATCAATTAAATCTCTTGTCAGATAAGGATTTAGTCGATTTATGCCCCCATATCGAACCATACCAAGTAACGAAGAACCACAGAAATTAAAATCAAAGTTCCTTTAGATGTTGCTGAAACTTAGAGGAGATATAACGTTTCTTGTACCGATTTCCAATCCCCTTCAGATAGCAAAACTGCATTACCATCGCATCCCTCAATAATAATGGGTTCGTGGGAAACAGTCACTGAATCAATCAAATCCTGCAACTTTTGTTGAGCCTCATTAACCGGGATCATAACCCCTCCTAATTGTTTTCTACCAGTGCCGAAAGAAAATCCTCCGATAATCCTAGCGCCAATTACCCAAACCTGACTCCATTCGTAACTATCTCGGTGCTTACCCTAACGGCACTGGTAAGGCGATATTCTGACTTCATTCCAAACGACAAGTTTAAACAAATCTAAGCGCTTTCCTCACTAGATAATCGTCCTTCAATCGGTTCGTATTCATCTTCCAAGAGCCAGAGTTGAGCCTCTTCATAATCTGGAAACGCCTTGACGAGACGGTACTTTTCAGCAGGATCAAAAACATAACATCCCCTCGCCTTATCGATCAACACTAGCAGGATATAGGGAGGCGACTGCATGGAATCCACCCAAACTTCTAGGAAGCGCCAATTATCCTTCACTAGGTCGGGTTCGAGGAATTGCGTGATATTGGTTGTTTGCATTAATCTTAACCTCGCCGTAGAATAAAGAAGACTTTAAACCATCTGGGCTAATTCGACAACCAATCGCTTCGGCAAAAAATAGCCCATAGCGTTCATAGTTTCGAACATTGCCCGTGTATTCACCCCTTTCTATGATAGCCTGAATAACTCGTAGCATTGTATCTTCATCTTTAAACACATGAATAGCTCGTCCTCTTAACAGTAATCTCCGTGATTGTGGAGTATTCGGTAGATGTTTAGAAATATGCTTAGCGTCAAGAAAAATCTCGCGATTAATTCCGCTCATAATGGTTAGACTTCGGCGTTTCTAATAATTGCTGGAATCGGCAGGCCGTCTTCCGCTAAAGCCGCAATATAACCGGTAATCGCCTCTTTTATATTAATCAAGGCTTCTTCTTTCGTTTTTCCCTGACTAACACAGCCTTTGAGACTTGGACACTCCACAATCCAATAGCCATCTTCGTCTCGATGTACAATGACTTGCCTCATTTTCCCACTCGCTCTTTAAGAAGTGTTAATAAGGCTCTTCGTTACTTGTTATGGTTCGATAGGGGGGCATAAATCGACTAAATCCTTATCTGGCAAGAGACTTAATTGATTAGTTCGCTCTAGAGCAAAAACAATTGACAAAAATCGCTAAATGCCTTTCTATATAAGGGTTCCATCCCTTATAACCCCCGTCCATTGCATAACACAAACCGAAGAGCCGTTAATAATTACCCCTAATCATAGCAAGCAACTCAGCCAAATTTATTTACCGTTCCTGCATTATCCTTCCCCCAACGTCATCTCTAGATTTAGTCCAGGCACTGAAGAATACTTACACTGTCGGTGCTGGTTTTTTGCAACCAAAGTAAATTACATATCTTAAATTGAGAGTAACTAAACTTGACAATCGGTTTAACAATGCGCTAGAGTAACTGAAACTTCTCAACTGTAACGCTGGCTGAAGGGAGGCTATTAATTCCGACTAAATTTCTTTACTACTAAACTAAGAAAATATAATTATGACAAACTATCAAACAGAAATCCGAATCAAAGTCCCTTTAGATGTTGCTGAAACTTATTGGAATGCAACGGAAGAAGAACGCCAAAAAATAGCAGAAAAAATCTCTTTTTATGTTCAATCTTCAAATTTATCTAGAAAAGAATCTCTGGACAAATTATATAAAACGATGGCTACTATTGGACAAAAAGCGCAAGAGAGAGGATTAACCACTGAAATTTTAGAATCTCTCTTAAATGAAGATGACTAGATGCTTTGTTCTCGATCCCAATGTTATTATCAGTTAATATCGAGAGTTGACGTCAACGTTTTCGAGAGTTGCTCAAGCTAATGAAAAAGTGAGCTTGAGAGCAGTTATCTTAATGGTGAGGTAGGAAGTTTTCGTTTTGGGTAGCAAATTAGGTTATACTTCAATGTTAAGAAATGTAACCAAGTACAAAACCCTTACTGTTGCCTTGTCTAAACAGTTAACTTTATTTTTGTCCGACTACTGAAATTCTCAGCCAGCAATTTATAAGCAGATCAATGTCATCTTGTCAAGTATTTGAACAATCAATTCAGATTAAAGCTAGTGCCACGACGGTGGAGCGTTGTATCACGGATTTAGAGTTAATGCGTCGTTGGTTGAATCCGGTGTTAGTTTGTGAACCTATAGGCGATTGGAAGACCGATATCGGTGGGAGAAGTCGTTTTTTGATTCAAATTCCCCTAATTCAGCCAACGCTAAAAAGTACGGTGATTGAGAGGGAACCGGGGTTAATTGTCTGGCAATTTGAAGGCTTTTTTCGCGGATGCGATCGCTGGGAATGTCAACCCAATGATGACGGCACTTGTCTAATCAATCGTTTTGAGTTTGCGATTCCTAATCCGGTTGTGGGGTGGGGATTCCAGCAATTCGCCGCCAAATGGACTAAAAAGGATATGGAAGCGCAATTAAGACGCTTAAAAAGAGTAGCCGAGGAAATTTATCTACTTTCAGCAACAAGTTAAGCTGATGGGGTGGTAAGCGGGGGGTTTTGGGGATGGGAGAATACCCTCACCCCCAACAGCTAACCCCTGATCCCTAATCGATCGAGATCGACTGGGGACTATTGCCGTTATCCTGATTATTGTCCTTAAAACTGACTAATCCCTGCTGTTCTAACCATTTTTTGAGGGGATCGTCCGAAAGTTTCAAGCGCAGTAATCCCGAGGCAAAACCACCGAAAAAAGCGATCGGTTGTTGAATCAGTTCTTTAACAACGGGTTGTAATTCATCGAGAAACATCTTATTCTATCTCCTGATATTGTCACACCTATCAATGTTAAGTTAATTGAAGTGATTCTGTAAGACTAGCATGACTGAAACTTCCGACACGGTGAAAAAATCTTTCCGGCTAACCCCGTTTATTTTCCTGGGAATACTGCTCATCTGGCTAGGAATTAGGTTAATTGCTCCCGATAGCGTTAGTTTATTCGCTGGTACTCGTCCCGATTATTTGGGAGTCAGGGAAGGTAAACTGGCCCCTTGTCCGGTCACTCCTAATTGTGTTAGTAGTCAGAGTCAGGATCAGGCTCATTCGATCGAACCCCTTAGTTATCAGGGTAGCGGCCAAGAAGCGATCGAGCAATTAGCTAAAATTATCGCTTCCCAACCGAGAACTAAAATTATTAGCCAAGACAGTAACTATCTCTACGCCGAATTTAGCAGTCAATGGATGGGATTTGTCGATGATCTGGAATTTTATCTTAATCCTAGCAAAAATGCGATCGATGTTCGCTCCGCCTCCCGGTTAGGAGAATCGGATTTAAATGTCAATCGAGAACGAGTGGAAACCCTGAGAAAACTCTTTTCAGTGATCAGTAAATAAGGGATAGGGAGATAGGGAGGTGGGGAAATGGGGTGTGGGGGGTATGGGAAGAATAAATAAAAGCAATTTCCTGACTCCTGACTCCTGACTCTCGACTCCTGACTCGGAGAATACTATAAACTTGAAAAATTATGTTTCGTCCCCAACCGATACCAGCAAAAGCAGGACAGGAATCCGTCTGGGATTATCCGCGTCCCCCGCGCCTAGAATTATCGCCTAAACACCTAAAAATTATCTTTAATGGGGTGATAATTGCCGATACTAAAAGCAGTTATCGAGTTCTAGAAACCAGTCATCCTCCAGTTTATTATCTACCACCCCAAGATATTAAAATGGAATACCTGCAAGCTACAGCAGAAAAGTCTTTTTGTGAGTGGAAAGGTCTAGCCGGATATTACAATATCACCGTTGGGGATCAACAGGCAATTAACGTCGCTTGGTATTATCCGGACCCGACACCAGAGTTTCAGGCAATTAAGAATTATCTGGCTTTTTATCCTGCCAAAATGAGCGCTTGTTATGCCGATGGGGAATTAGTACAACCGCAACCGGGCAACTTTTACGGGGGATGGATAACCTCCGATGTGGTTGGTCCGTTTAAAGGCGTTCCCAATAGTTGGGGCTGGTAATCAGGTTAAGTAAGTAGTCGTGCAAAATTAACTTCTTGGTTAGGAAAGGCAAAAGGCAGCTTTTTCTTCCCACTTCTCACTTCCCCAACCCCCCATCTCCCCACACCCCACACCCCCCGTTAACTCCTAGTTTCTGCTTTTGACGAGAAATTATGACTATATCCCAACCCGATCTAGAACCCACTTGGATGACGATTATTCGCCTCTTGCGCTGGGATAAACCCGCCGGTAGGTTAATTTTGATGGTTCCCGCTTTATGGGCGGTATTTTTGGCGGCAGACGGGGTGCCACCACTACCCTTGATCGGGGTGATCGTTTTGGGAACTTTGGCTACTAGCGCCGCCGGCTGTGTGGTTAACGATCTTTGGGATCGGGATATCGATCCACAAGTCGATCGCACTCGTAACCGTCCTTTAGCGGCCAGAGCTTTATCGATCAAGGTTGGTTTGATTATCGCTCTAATTGCTTTCTTTTGCGCCGCAATTTTAGCTTTATATCTCAATTTCCTGAGTTTTTGCCTATGTGTGGCCGCCGTTCCCTTGATTATCTGCTATCCTCTCGCCAAGCGTTTTTTTCCTGTACCCCAATTGGTTCTTTCTCTCGCTTGGGGTTTTGCGGTTTTAATCTGTTGGAGTGCCGTCACTGGGTCGTTAAATAGTAATACATTTATATTATGGGGAGCGGTGATTTTTTGGACATTGGCATTTGATACAATTTATGCTCTGTCCGATCGAGAGGATGATCTCAAGGTTGGTATTAACTCCAGTGCCATATTTTTCGGCAAATACGCTCCGGAAGCCGTTGGGGTCTTTTTTGCCCTAACAGTGGGTTTATTGGCTTGGGAGGGGCAAAAAATGCAGTTATCAGCCTCTTTTTGGCTAGGGTTGGTTCTAGCGGCGATCGCTTGGTGGCGTCAATACCGGCTGTTACGTCAATCGGATTTACCTAAACCAGTTTATAGTCAAATGTTCGGTCAAAATGTTTGGGTCGGTTTTATTTTATTAGCGGCTATGATTGCGGGGAGTTATTTTTAAATAAGTAGGGCTTGCTGAATAAATCTAAAAACCTTGTTGGATAAGGCTTTTAGACTTTTTTGACCTCAAAAAGTGCCGACCATTGGAGGGATCGGGGGTAAAATTCAGGTACTTTTTCCCTGAAAATTAGGTAACTGACTACCTCAAAATCGGTAAAACCCTACGCCCCACACCCCACACCCCACACCCTGCCCCCACCAACAAACTTTTTCAGCAGACCCTAAGTAAATCGAGTAATTTTTGGGCTCTCCCAGCTTTAGTGGGTAAAATGTATTCTAAGATACATTTCTCAAGAGCGAGGGGGTGGAACGAACCACAAAGACACAAAGGACACAAAGATCGATCGATCCTATGTCAATTAAACTTATCACACAGAACCTAGAAGAGCCAATTTTTGACTCTTTCGGTCTTCCCAAGCGTTTTTTAAGCTCGATCACTATAAAATCAAGTTAGTAAATTACCGCCCCTTAACTAATGTCTAACTCGAAATCCGATAACGTTTGGAATCACAAACCCCGTTGGTGTCAACCTTGGTCGATTTTGTTGACAGGAATTACCCTGATTGCCGGGTGTTGGTTTTTAACTCAGCGTCTCTGGTTAACCCTACTCCTATCTATTCCTATACTCCTCTGGTGGTTTGTCTTCCTAATTCTTTATCCGCGGACGCTGCAGCAACAGTTAAACACAGAAAGAATCGGGGAAAGCATTGATTAAAACAGGAAAGACAGGACAGGGATTTTTATCCTGTAATTGACTACTTTCGTCTCCGCGAAAAGTGTTCCAACGGAAAGGAGCTTTTTTTTCACTCGACATCCATAAAAGTCTTTTTGCTCGCGTCATCGCTACATACAAAAGTCGGTATTCTTCAGCTTTTTTAAGTTGTCCAGCTTCTAACCAAGCGCTTAAAGGTGGGGGAATAATTGGTATGCTGTCGGGGTTTAAATAGCGTTGATGAACCGCTGCTCGAATTTGCGCCCGGGCCACTTCTGCGAGGGTAAAATCTCCCAAAAATTTTGCCCCATTGGGTACCCAAGGTTTGCCTGGGATAATATCTTCGTGAAGAAAGGGAATAAAAACATAATCCCAGTCTAAACCCTTGGCTTTGTGCATAGTAATAATCGTCAGTTGTCCAGGACGAGTATAACAATCGTCGTTATCTTCTTCCACTCCTTCAAAGCGCTCAGAGGCGATAATTTCATTGAGAGTATTAATTGTATTTTTGAGAGAACTATTACCAGCAGTTTCCTGATAAATACGGGCGGTTAATTTTTGCAAAGTGGCTAATTCTGACCCCGAATATTGGAGAGTCATAGCGAAAAAAGACAGGAGTTGATAATGGGGTAATTCTAATCTAGCTTTTAGTAAACTGCAGCAATAACGACGGGCGATTTTTTCGTTAGATTTCAGTTCAGGATCGAGGGGAGTGGGATAAAGAAATTGTTCGGGATAGGTAACTAAAGGATTTAAGTCTTGGGCAGTAATTAAACCCCTCAATTGTAGCACTTCTAAAGCCGCTTTGAGATAATCGGGAGAGTGGGGACGTTCGACAAAAGCCAATAGTTTCAGCATTTCGGCGGGAATTTGGGAAAAGCGATCGATCTCGTTAGCTTCAAAAATTCTGATTTGATAACTTTTATAAAAATGGGCGAATTTTTGAGCAAAAAAGTGTCCTTGTCGATTTTCTCTAACGAGGATAGCGGCATTATGTTGAGGGTTTTCTTGGAGTAATTTAACTAGACTTTTTTCGATTAATTCTACTGTTTGATAAATGTCATCGGGTTGATAAATTTCTAATCCTTTTCCCTCCTTGACTGGATTAGGTTGGGGATCTTCGGCGCTGACGGGAAGAATCGCTTGAACTCGAAAAGGAGCCTCGGTAACTTTATGATTATCTTTCCCCTGTTTCCAATCTCGATCGACCCATTGTAACACTAAATTAGCAGCTTCAATAATTTTAGTATTGCTGCGACCTGCTTGGTTCATAGTGGATAAATTGCCTTCGTTTTGACAACTTTCACAAAACCAATTAAAGTAAACAGGATCTGCGGGGGTAAAGGTAGAATTAATCGCTTGATTGGGATCGCCGACGCGAATTAAATTAGGTATTTCCCCGTTATTATTTTTTGCTAAAATAGTAATTAGTTTTTCTTGGAGAGGACTAGAATCCTGTGCCTCATCTTCAAAAACTCCAAAGACAGATTTTTGCCATTGTCGGCGAATTTTTTCTTCCTCTAATACCCGCAAGGCTCCTAAAATCATGTCATCATAATCTATATAGTTTTTCTGACGCATCAGGATTTCATACTGTTGGTACAAACCACTAGCAATAGCGAGAATTTGATAATTATCGTCGGTATAGTGGCTTAATTCCCAGACTTGCTGCGGTGATAATCCCGAACTTTTTAGCTCATGAATGGCCGTATAGGCAAGACTAGGTAAAATTTCGGTTCTCAGCACTGATTGACGGCGTAATCTTTCAGTTTCTTCCCCATCAAATTCCACTCCTTCTAATAACTTTTGATAACGAATTGGGTCGGCAATTAGCCATTTTTCCACCGAGTTTCTAATAATTCTGTGGCTAGGAGTCGGAATAACTAAGGTAGAAGATTCGAGGTCTAATCCCGATAATTCCGGGTAACGACGGGCTAATTGTAGGGCCAGTCCATGCAGAGTTTGGACGCTGAAACCTTGAGCAGAAAGCTGTAAATCTTGCAAGCGTTGTTTAATTTTAGCTTTAATACTAGCGGCAGCCGAGCGGGTGTAGGTGACAATAATTAACTGTCTTTTAGCATGAAGTTGCTCACGAGCAATAACCATGGCAGCAGCTACGGCCAAACTGTGGGATTTTCCCGCCCCCGGCACCGCAGAAATGGCCATTTTTCCCCCTTGCCAATCGGCTAATTCCTGTTGTCCTGCGCGCAGTTGTTGCCGGAGATTTACCAGTAAATTTTCTCGATTAATTACTTTAGTTTCGCTCATTATGCCCCGCCAATTTTATTTTTAGTTTAATTGTATTACTATTTTAGTTTATCTTTAAACTAATTGCTGTAAAAGTTAGCTACAGATAACTAGAATGGGGAGATAGGTTTTTTCAGTGAACAGTAAACAGTAAGCAGTAATCAGTGAAAAAGAAAGTAGCGAAGTTTTCACCTAACACTGTCCACTTAAAACTGTAATCTGATCACTGATCACTGATAAGTAGGTAGGTATTGAAAACTTTCAGATCCCCCCGCCTATCGGCACCCCCCTTATCAAGGGGGGCAGGGGGGATCGAACCTAAAATCCATTTGTAATTTAATTATAACCAGCTACTTAACTGATCACTGATCACTGATATGTAGCCAATTTTGTTGTACTTCTACCCGAATTTTGCCGGTTAAGGAAGAAGTGGCATCGCGATTAACACCAGTAATAAGATTAACCACTGACTCAACTTCGGCAAAATTAGGCGATGAGGGTAAATATTGAGCTAAAAATAAACGAATCACTCGTCTTTGTATCGCTAGAGGTAAAATTTGTAAAGGGGAGCGATCGAGTCTTTGTTGATCTAGATCGATAACTTGACGAAAAATATCCCGGGCAATACTATCTAAATAATCGCTTTCTGCTTCCAAAATTTCGGCAGTTTGGGCGAGATGTTTTTCAATTTGGGGGTTTAAATTAGTTTGCAGGTACGGTAATAATTCCAGACGGATACGATTGCGAGCATAGCGTAAATTTTCATTAGCTCGATCGTACCAGATCGGTAATTCTCGACTTTGACAAAAAGCGAAAGTTTCCCCGCGAGTAACATTTAAGAGGGGACGGACTAAAAAAATATCCGGGGTTAAACTTGTCAACCAAGTTAGGGCAGAAAGTCCATCACTACCGGCTCCGCGCATGAGATTATAAAGGAAAGTTTCCGCTCGATCGCTCCTCGTGTGTGCCGTGAGAAGATAATTAAAACCCTGTTCTTGGGCGATTGTTTGTAAAGCTTGATAACGCCATTGTCGGGCCTTGGCTTCCGTTTCCGCCATGGGGGGTGCGGTGGCAATATAAACGGGTAATTGCCAAATTTCGGCGATTTTACGCACATGATCCACTAATCCTCGGTCCTGGGACCAACGGTGATCACAATGAGCGATCGCTAGTTGCCAACCCCAACGAGGGCGCAAATCCAGCAATAATTGACCTAAACAGAGGGAATCCTGACCTCCCGACAATGCCACTAACAGAGACGCATTTTTAGGTAGTAATTGTCCCTTTTTCACCGTGGTTTCCAGACGAGTATGGAGAGGTGTCCAAAAATTAGCCAAAATTTTTAGATTTATTTACTTGACAAGGGTGTGAGAAGTATTTTCAGTGATCAGTAAACAGTGATCAGTAAACATTAAACAGCAAAAAGACAGTAGGAAACTGCTATTTAATACTGCTCACTTAATACATAATGCCCACTTAAAACTCAAATCTGATAACTGATAACTGATAACTGATAACTGATAACTGATTTAACCTTGCCAATTAACCCAATCTTGGGGTTTTAGGAAGACATCATAGAGTTTTGCTTCTGGGGTGTTTGGTGCAGGTTGATAACAGTATTCCCAACGGACTAAAGGAGGTAAAGACATCAAAATCGACTCGGTACGACCGTTAGTTTGCAACCCAAAAATTGTGCCACGATCATAAACTAAATTAAATTCTACATAACGACCGCGACGATAGAGTTGAAACTGACGTTCTCTGTCACCGTATTCCGTCGAGTGCCGTTTCTGGACAATGGGAACGTAAGCGGGTAGAAAAGCTCGGCCACAGTCATTAATGAAACTAAAAATTTCTTCCCAGTTGCGGGGTTGTTGGGGAGATAATTTTTCTGAATAGATAGCGGCATCACTTTCGGCAAAAGGACCGCGATAGAGAGGGTCTAAACCGTCTTGGTAATCAAAGAAAATCCCACCGATGCCTCTGGCTTCCTGACGATGATTGAGATAAAAATATTCATCACACCAGCGTTTAAAAACGGGATAATATTCGGGATGATGTTGGTCGCAAACCTGTTTAAAAGTGCGGTGAAAATGACTAGCATCTTCTTCAAAGCCATAGTAGGGAGTTAAATCGGCACCACCGCCAAACCACCAAACTGGACCGGCTTCAAAATAGCGATAATTGAGGTGAACCGTGGGAATATAAGGATTGCGAGGATGCAAAACCATCGAGGTTCCCGTGGCGTAAAATTGATGACCGGCAGCCTCGGGCCGTTGTTTGGCAATGCTAGGAGGTAATTCTTTCCCCCAAACTTCCGAAAAATTCACCCCTGCTTGTTCAAAAATTGCCCCTTCCCGCAAAACTCGCGAACGTCCGCCGCCACCTTCGGGCCGTTGCCAACTATCTTCGATAAATTTTGCTTGTCCATCCACTTCTTCTAATCCCCGACAAATTTCATCCTGTAGGGATTTCATAAATTCACTGACACGGCTACGGCTGTCACTGGCGGGCAAATTAGCAAGGGTGGGGGTTGTGGTGAATGCAGTCATACTCAAGGATCAAAGTTGATAACTCAGTGATTATATTACTACTAGGTGATGAAACGGACGCTCTTCGATACTTAACTTAACATTTAGAGGGATTGGCGGTGGGGAAGTGGGGAGCGCTGGAGCGCATATTAGAGTTAGTCCCGCTCCGGGGACAATAACACAGATACCCAACTTCTACCACCATGTCCTCCCGTCGAATCATCATCGGTGACGTTCACGGTCAATACGATGCTCTTTTGCAGCTAATGGAAGCAATCGCGCCTCAAGAAAAGGAACTGGTTTATTTCTTGGGCGATTTAATTGATCGTGGTCTTAATAGCGCCGAAGTGGTTGAATTTGTCCGTCAACACCGCTATGGTTGTCTATTAGGCAATCATGAACAGATGCTGCTAGAAGTATTGGGCAGCCAAGGAATGATGGGGGAAATGTTGCCGGCTTGGCTTTATAGTGGCGGTCATGCTACTCTCGTGAGCTATAACCACAAAATACCGCAAGATCACATCGATTGGCTGAAAACCTTGCCTCTTTACCTCGATTTAGGCGATATTTGGCTGGTTCATGCCGGTGTTTATCCCCATTTACCCCTAGAAGAACAAGATGCTACTCATTTTTGTTGGATCCGCGATGAATTCCACAATATGCCGGAACCTTTTTTTAGTGATAAATTAATTATCACTGGCCACACGATTACCTTTACTTTTCCGGGGGTAAGTCCGGGGCAATTAGTCGCCGGTGCCGGTTGGTTAGATATCGACACGGGAGCCTATCATCTCCACAGTAATTGGTTAACTGGATTAGATATCACTAATCGTTTGGTTTATCAGGTCAATACCAAAGATAAAACCAGGCGAAAATTCGATTTAGAAGATATAACCACCTCAATTAATCCCGCCGAAGTCTATACTAAAAGAGTGCAGCCCACCCCTTAAAAATAACTGTTATTAACAAAAATATAATTCTCGGACGGGGAATAATGTCAAATCCCCCCAGATAGCTCAGATATTAATCCCTGGATTGAATAACGCGAACCAGCAGCTTAGGCTATTGGGATTCTTTGATCGTAGGTTCTCAAGAGCGGTAAATTGAATAAAGAATTGTCCAGCTTTCCTTCACCCATGACTCTCCCCTCGGATTTTCCCCTAGAACCACCGGCTACCAATAAAGATCCCCATCGTGATTATCGCGGACTCGATCGCGATAAACTCACCCCCATGTACCAGCATTATGTGGAGGTAAAAGAAACCTATCCCAATGCCCTTTTACTGTATCGTGTGGGCGATTTTTTCGAGTGTTTCTTTCAGGACGCGGTGATTATCTCCAGAGAATTAGAATTAGTTCTCACCAGCAAGGAAGGGGGTAAAGGTATTGGGAGAGTCGCCATGACCGGGGTTCCCCACCACGCCCTAGAGCGCTATAGTCGTTTATTGGTGGAAAAAGGCTATGCAGTGGCGATTTGTGACCAAGTAGAGGATTCAACGGAAGCAGCCGCCGAAAAACGACTCGTAGAACGCGCTATCACCAAACTGCTCACCCCCGGAACCCTCACCGATGAGGGAATGTTAAACGCAAAAAAGAATAATTTTCTAGCTGCTGTGGTTATAACCGGAGAAAATTGGGGATTAGCCTATGCAGACATCTCCACCGGAGAATTCTACACCACCCAAGCCAGCGATTTAACGGCTTTAAGCCTAGAATTAACCCGTTTACAGCCCTCGGAAATCCTTTTTCCCATCAATGCCCCCGATTTAAACCGTATTTTGCGCCCCGGGGAAAAATCCGACCATCTCCCCCCCTGTTTACCCGATAGTTTTTGTTATTCTCTCCGTCCCCAAAATATCTTTACTCTCACAGAAGCGAAAAATCGTCTCCTAATCACCTATAAAATGCGTTCCCTAGAGGGGATGGGCTGCGAACATTTACCCCTCGCCATTCGCGCAGCCGGAGGCCTATTAGAATACATTGAAGATACCCAAAAAGCCAATCAAGTCCCCCTACAACCTTTAAAAACCTACTCTATCTCCGAATTTTTGATTTTAGATGGGCAAACCCGTCGTAACCTTGAAATTACCCAAACGGTGCGCGATGGTAGCTTCTATGGTTCTCTATTATGGGCGATTGATCGCACTTGCACGGCCATGGGTAGTCGCGCTTTACGTCGTTGGTTACTGCAACCTCTCTTAGATTCTCGCGGTATTCGCGCCCGTCAAGATACTATCCAAGAGTTAAAGGATAATCCCTCCCTGCGCCAAGATATTCGGCAAAAATTAAGGGAAATCTACGATATAGAACGTTTAAGCGGTCGTGTAGGTGCAGGAACGGCTAATGCCCGCGATTTACTTTCCCTAGCGGCATCTTTAGTCAAATTAGCCGATTTAGCGGCTTTGGTTGCTTCGGGAAATTCGCCCTATTTGAAAGCTTTACAGCAAATTCCCGCCGATTTAGAAAAATTAGGCCAGCAGGTGATAGCGCATCTGGTGGAATCTCCCCCGCTGCATCTGAAGGAAGGGGGGGTGATTCGCCAGGGAATTGATGCCCAATTGGATGCCCTGCGGCGCGACTATCAGGAAGTAATCGATTGGTTTAAGAATCTGGAGACGACAGAAAAAGAAAGAACGGGTATTAGTAACCTTAAGGTTAATTATAACAAAACTTTCGGTTATTATATCAGTTTACCCCGCAGTAAAGCCGATTTCGCCCCAAAAGAGTATGTGCGTAAGCAAACTTTAGTCAATGAGGAACGTTATATCACCACCGAGTTAAAGGAGAAAGAAAATATAATTCTGACGGCAGTAGATGAATTAAATAAGTTAGAATACGAGATTTTTAGCGATTTACGCCGTCAAGTGGCCGAATTTTCCCCAGAAATCCGGGAAGTAGCCACAAAAGTCGCCGCTTTGGATGTGTTGGCAGCATTGGCAGAAATCGCCGTTTATCAGGGATATTGTCGCCCGGAAATCGCGGATGGTCGTCTTATCGATATTAAAGATGGTCGTCATCCCGTGGTGGAACAATCCCTTGGGGCCGGCTTTTTTGTGCCGAATTCGATTAATTTGGGCAATCAGGAGGGTTTAGAATACCCCGACTTGATTATTCTCACCGGTCCCAATGCTAGTGGCAAAAGTTGTTATCTGCGACAGGTGGGATTAATTCAATTGTTGGCCCAAACCGGCAGTTTTGTCCCGGCAAAGTCGGCCAAAATCTCCATCTGCGATCGCATTTTCACCCGGGTGGGGGCTGTGGATGACCTCGCTACCGGCCAATCCACCTTTATGGTGGAAATGAACGAAACTGCCAATATTCTCAATCACGCCACAGACAGATCATTAGTATTATTAGACGAAATTGGCCGGGGGACAGCCACTTTTGACGGTTTATCCATAGCTTGGTCTGTGGCCGAGTATTTAGCCACGGTACTGCAATCGCGGACGATTTTCGCCACTCACTACCACGAACTGAACGAATTAGCCTCAATTTTAGAGAATGTGGCCAATTATCAGGTAACAGTCAAAGAATTACCCCATGAGATAGTATTTTTGCACCAAGTACGACCGGGAGGTGCGGATAAATCCTATGGTATCGAAGCGGGGAGATTAGCCGGTTTACCAACTTCTGTGATCGATCGTGCCATGCAGGTGATGGGTCAAATCGAAAAACATAGTAAAATTGCGATCGGTTTGCGTCAAGGAATTAAGAAAATTAAACCGGTTAAGTCGGATAATTCCCCCTCTCTGCAGCAGTTAGATATTTTTGATGACAGTAAGTAGGGTTTGCTGAATAAATGTGAAATGTAGGCAAAGTAAGGGTTTTGGGGCTTTTCTCCCGAAACAGGTGCAAGATTTTGAGAGAATCGTCGTTCAAAACCTTGCGTCTTTATCGGCCCGCGTCCTGTAGGGGCGAAGCATTCGGGCAATAACCTATCGGTGAAACCGTAGATTTTCTATCCGAATGCTTCGCCCGTACTTTTTCAGCAGACCCTAAGTAGGGCTTGCTGAAAAAGTAAGGGGGCAGCAGGAGAAAGATAATTGATTATTCAAGCCGATTGAGAAGATAAGTTTTTGTTGAGATAATTCAGAGAAAATATAACTTTTATTAATAGCAAAGGGGAGAAAACAGGAGAAAA
>NZ_JAPZSS010000053.1:0-22184 GCF_027532015.1 Microcystis sp. LE19-131.1A
GAAAAACTTGATTAATAATGTACAGGATTAATTCTACTACAAAATTGGAAGGAGGGGGCAACCATCGATCCCTACCTCCCACACTCCGAGAATGATTATTATTCTTGAGAATGAATAGTTTATTTTTTGGAAGTCCCTTAGACCTCTTGTGAAAACTAAAAATTGTTGTTAGGGTTAGGAGTCAGTAGCCAGTAGTCAAGAGAATTAAGAATGAATAATAATTAACTAAATAGTCTATTTACAGATTTTAGGCAGTTTAGTTCTTATTTTTGCCGTTTTTGAACCCTCAAAAATTAATTATGCAAGAGGTTTAATAAAACGCATCCGTTCATCGCTGTTTGAGTTGCCTTTTTTCTTCTTGAGCATCACCAGAGAATGGGTATGACTACCAAATGACCAATTGGTGCGGTCAATACTCAATAGCCAGGGTTGAGGGATAGGGAGCCACTGGACTACAATGGGAGCTATTTCAATGGAGCGAGTAAAGAGAGTCTTGCTCCGTGCCATCCCTTTAGGAGGTTTGAGAGCTTGTTTCAAGGCGTTATACTGGGGAGCATCTCATTTATGCAAGTGAGTAATTATACTTGTCCCTAAAACTGCTTTCTGGCAAGGCTTTTAAAATAGCTTGACATAAAACCTGATTTAGGGGTTACAAAGGTGAGATGCTCCCCTATACTGGTTCACGGGGGTTTCGAGATTAGTGCTATTTCTCATAAAAATCTACTCCCGCCTACTTTTCCAGCTTTTTGTCCTGTACTTAGATGACTATTAACTATGGTGATCTGCAAGAACCCTTTAATCAGTTCTCAACCCTAGTTGAGTTACTCCGTTATCGGGCAAGCACTCAACCTGAACGCATCGCCTATATTTTCCTGCGAAACGGAGAGACCGAAGAGGCTCGTTTAACCTATGGAGAACTGGATCAAAATGCTAGGGCGATCGCGGCTCATCTACAATCCTTAGAAGCCAAGGGCGAAAGGGGTTTACTGCTCTATCCCCCGGGACTAGATTTTATTTCAGCTTTTTTTGGTTGCTTGTACGCGGAAGTCGTCGCTATTCCCGCCTATCCACCCCGACGCAATCAAAACCTATTTCGCTTACAGGCCATTATTGCCGATTCCCAAGCCCGATTCACCTTTACCAATGCGGCCCTCTTCCCCACGTTGGAGAACCAATGGGCCAAAGACTCGGAATTGGCAGAGATGCAATGGGTCGTTACCGATGAAATTGACCATCACCTCAGTGCGAATTGGCAAGAACCGACTCTAGAAAAAAATACCCTCGCTTTTTTACAATACACCTCTGGCTCAACGGGAACCCCCAAGGGAGTCATGGTCAGTCACCATAACTTGTTGATTAATTCAGCCTTTATAGATCATGTTTGGGGCCATGATCAAGATAGCGTAATGGTCACTTGGCTACCAACCTTCCATGATATGGGTCTGATTTATGGGGTTATTCAGCCTTTGTACAAAGGATTTCTTTGTTACATGATGGCCCCTGCCAACTTTGTGGAACGACCATTACGTTGGTTACAAGCCCTTTCCGATAAAAAAGCAACCCATAGTGCGGCCCCCAATTTTGCCTACGATCTTTGTGTACGGAAAATTCCTCCTGAAAAACGGGCCACGTTAGACCTAAGCCATTGGCGCATGACTTTGAATGGGTCCGAACCCGTCAGAGCAGAGGTACTAAAAAAATTTGCGGAGGCTTTTCAAGTTTCTGGTTTCAAGGCCACGGCCCTTTGTCCTGGCTACGGTTTGGCAGAAGCCACCCTGGTAGTTACGGCGGTTAGTTATGACAGTCCCTCTTACTTTTATCCCGTTCAGGCTAATGCTTTAGAAAAAAATAAGATTGTGGGAGCCACTGAAACAGATAGCAATGTGCAGACCCTCGTGGGCTGCGGCTGGACAACGATTGATACTCAAATCGTCATTGTCAATCCTGAAACCCTGAAACCTTGCTCCCCTGAAATTGTCGGCGAAATTTGGGTATCAGGTTCAACAATCGCCCAGGGTTATTGGGGAAAACCTCAAGAGACTCAGGAAACCTTTCAAGCTTATTTGGCCGATACAGGAGCCGGGCCTTTTCTGCGAACAGGAGACTTGGGCTTTATCAAAGACGGTGAATTGTTTGTCACAGGTCGGCTCAAGGAAATTATTCTTATTCGAGGCCGCAATAATTATCCCCAGGATATTGAATATACCGTCCAAAATAGTCACCCTGCTCTGCGTCCCAGTTGTGGGGCGGCTTTTACCGTTGAAGTCAAGGGGGAAGAACGACTTGTGGTGGTTCAGGAAGTTGAGCGCACCTGGCTACGGAAAATCGATATAGACGAGGTAAACAGAGCCATTCGTAAAGCTGTTGTCCAGGAATACGATTTACAGGTTTATGCGATCGCCCTGATCAGGACTGGCAGTTTACCCAAAACCTCTAGCGGCAAAATTCAGCGTCGTGGCTGTCGGGCCAAATTTTTAGAGGGAAGCCTGGAAATTTTGGGCTAAGAAAATTTCTTGATCGGCACTTAATGTGTTAAATTCGTATATCGATTAAAACTTCGAGCAATTCTTTCTCTCCCCTTAAGTCCACGTCCCTAGACTTGGAAATTCCTTAAAAATTAGCTACATTTCTAAAGAAAGCAACCTGAGTCTAATGTCCACAGAAATCCCAAACGACAAAAAACAACCGACCCTAACGGAAATTCAAAACTGGTTAGTGGCTTACATGACAGAAATGATGGAGGTGGACGAAGATGAGATTGATCTTAGTGTCCCTTTTGATGAGTACGGTCTAGATTCTTCTACGGCAGTTGCCTTAATCGCCGATCTAGAGGATTGGTTAGGGCGAGATTTAGATCGTACTCTGATTTATGATTATCCAACCCTAGAAAAGTTAGCTAAACAAGTCAGCGAATCTTAACATTTTATCAATTCAACAGGATATTCTGAAATGACAAGTTTTGGTCAGTCTGTGTCTTATTACTATGATCTAGTAGTAGGTCATCAAGGTTACAACAAGGATTATGTCAAAGAAGTAGAATTTATTCATGATGTAATTCAGAATTATACTACTGAAGCGCAATCTATATTGGATTTGGGCTGTGGTACAGGCTATCATGCGGCCCTGCTGGCAAAAAAGGGATATTCTGTCCATGGTGTTGATCTCAGTGCTGAGATGCTAGAACAAGCTAAAACTCGCGTTGAAAATCAAACGATGGCTTCCTGCTTGAGTTTTTCCCAAGGCAATGTTTGTACGATTCGTTTAGATCGTCAGTTTGATGTTGTTCTTGCTTTATTTCATGTAGTTAACTATCAAGTAACAAATCAAGACTTACTGGCAACTTTTGCAACGGTTAAAAATCATTTAAAAGCTGGGGGGATTTTTATTTGTGATGTGTCCTATGGGCCTTACGTACTGGGGGAATTTAAGAGTCGGCCTACGGCATCAATATTGCGTTTAGAGGATAATTCCAATGGTAACGAAGTAACCTATATTAGTGAACTAAATTTTTTAACCCATGAAAATATAGTGGAAGTTACTCACAATTTATGGGTAACAAATCAAGAAAATCAACTTCTAGAGAATTCACGGGAAACACATCCTCAGCGCTATCTTTTCAAGCCTGAAGTTGAATTGTTGGCTGATGCTTGTGAACTAACTGTTCTTGATGCGATGCCCTGGCTTTAACAACGTCCTTTGACAAACATTCCTTGTCCTTCAGTTTGTTTTGTTATTGGGCATAAAACAACCCATTCAGCTTAAATTCTGCTAAAAAAAATCCAACTTACCTTATTCTCTGAAGAAACTATGAATACCATTCAAGACTCCAAGACCGAAAATTCCTCAATCTCCAATCAGCCGCCCTTAAGACATCTCAAACTCAATGAGGTTAATCTTCGTCATAATTTGGAATCTGACTATACCGAAAAGATTGAAGCCCTTGACAAAAGCTTTGATTATGCCAGTAACAGTCAACATTTATGGGGAGTCCCTGAGCTATCCATTTTGTATGGAACTCCTCTCTATGAGCAGGCTTCCGATTCTCAAAAATTAGCTCTCAACCATTTATATTGGGGCGCACAGTATGATGCCGTTGCGGCCAGTGAAGCCAGTACGATTAACTACAATCAGGTGACAGCTGGAGTCTTTGCCAAGGTCGGTGGCTACGATTCTCTTTGCTCAACCTTAGATCATGAGAGTCATCAAGAAAAATATCATATTCATGCGTTTCAAAATATTGTTAGCAAAACAAAAATCGCTCTTTTAGGAAAACAAGCTTTAAAACTAAAATCCAATAAAAATTCAGTGTCTAAGCCTGGAAACCTAAGAAAAACAGCATCGAAGGTAGGAGAGAAAATTTTGAACCTCAGTTCTACTTCTTCTTACTCAGAACTCCAATATAAAGGATTACGTTCTTTGAGCAAAGCCCTAGTCAAAAATTCATCAGAGTATTACTCTTCTTATTTATTAGAATTAGAAAAAAAAGGTGTATTGCTTAATGCTTCCAGTAAAGGTTATTTTGGGGTAGCAAATCCTCAGCCTTTGCTCCAGTTTTTTGCTTTTCATTGGGGTAGTTCTCCTTTTTTAGCTTGCCAGCACTATACCTATCGTTTAACGGGTAATATGAATTTAAAGACGTATGAATATCAATATTCTCGCTATTTCAGGGAATTAGAAAAAAAAGAAGAATTTATTCCTATCCCTACAGCAATTTCCCATTATCATCTTTTAGACGAAGCTTTTCATACCACGACTTCCCAATTAATTGGCCGTGATTTATACAAAGATTTTTCTAAGCCGACAGGCTATGAACAGTTTATCGGCAATTTAGTTTTTTATCGGATGCAACAAGGCTTTTTAGGGGGTTTATCCTTGGGGATAGCAAGTACTTTCCGACAGGACGCTGCTTTTTTATCCTATTACGATAAAATTCTACGATCGTCTTTATTTGGAATGTCAGAAGAAGAGTCCCTCTATTGGTTAGAGAAATGTTTGTGTCAAGAGCATCAAGGCTTCCATGTACAAGTTAAATATCATCAAAAAATGCTCAAGAATATGCTACGTTTAACTGATAATTTAGATTATCTATGGCCTGTTAACCGTGAGATGCGTATCATGAAAGCGGGGGGATCTATTGACCGAGCGATCGCCAATAACGTGAAGGCTTTTCGTCAATTCAAAGAAACTGTAAACGCTTAAATTAGGACGATCGCAGTCAGGGAAATTTCTATGGGTTCCATTGCAATTATTGGTATGGGATGTCGTTTTCCTGGGGCGGATAACCCAGAGGCTTTCTGGCACCTCATGCGAGATGGGGTGGATGTGATCGCCGATATTCCCCGTGAACGTTGGGATATGGGCAAATTTTATGATTCCACGCCAGGAACGACGGCAAAAATGTATAGTCGCCAGGGCGGTTTTTTGCCAAATGTGGATCAGTTTGATCCGCAATTTTTCCGCATTTCTCCTTTAGAAGCTAATTATTTAGACCCCCAACAAAGACTGTTACTAGAAGTTGCTTGGGAATCCTTAGAAAATGCAGGAATTGTGCCTGAAACTCTAGCTGGTAGCCAATCAGGGGTTTTTATTGGTATTGGTGGTTCAGATTATCGTCACTTAACCTATCACAATCTCTCTAATTTGACGGGTTATGCCGGCACAGGTAACAGTACGAGTATTGCGGCTAACCGTTTGTCCTACGTTTTTGATTTGCGTGGCCCTAGTTTGGCGGTAGATACGGCTTGTTCCTCCTCTCTGGTTGCTGTTCACTTAGCCTGTCAGAGTCTGCAACATCAGGAATCGAACCTCTGCTTAGTGGGGGGAGTTAATCTCATTTTGTCGCCAGAGACAACCGTTGTTTTTTCCCAAGCGAGAATGATGGCCCCCGACAGTCGTTGTAAAACCTTTGACGCGAAGGCCGATGGTTATGTGCGTTCCGAAGGCTGTGGAGTAGTCGTACTTAAACGTCTTAGGGATGCCATTCAGGACGGCGATCGCGTTTTAGCAGTGATTGAGGGTTCGGCGGTGAATCAGGATGGTTTAAGTAATGGACTCACAGCCCCTAATGGCCCTGCTCAACAGGCGGTGATTCGTCAGGCCCTGGCAAATGCCAGGGTAAAACCGGCCCAGATTAGCTATGTCGAAGCCCATGGCACGGGGACAGAATTGGGGGATCCGATCGAAGTTAAATCTCTGAAAGCGGTTCTGAGTGAAGGGCGATCGCTCGATCAAACCTGTTGGCTGGGTTCCGTTAAAACCAACATTGGTCATTTAGAAGCGGCGGCGGGAATTGCAGGTCTGATTAAGGTCGTTCTCTGCTTACAGCACCAAGAAATTCCCCCCAATCTCCACTTTAAAACCCTTAATCCCTATATTTCCCTAGCGGAAACCGCCTTTGCGATTCCCACTCAGTCCCAACCCTGGCAAATTAAACCCAATTCTTCGGCTGAAAACGGTGTCGAACGACGTTTAGCCGGTATCAGTTCCTTTGGGTTTGGGGGGACAAATTCCCATCTGATTCTCAGCGAAGCCCCTGTCACCGTTAAAAACAATCAACAAAATGGGCAGAAGTTGATAGAACGTCCCTGGCATTTGCTGACTTTATCTGCCAAGAATGAAGAAGCCTTAAAAGCCTTAGTCCGTTGTTATCAAAAGTATTTAGCTGATCATCATGAAATTCCTCTCGCTGATGTTTGTTTTACGGCCAATAGTCGGCGATCGCACTTTAATCATCGTTTAGGAGTAGTGGCTAGAGATCGCTTAGAAATGTTGCAGAAGATAGAGAACTTTAGTAACCAAGAAAGGATGAGAGAACCGAAGAGTATTAACAAAAAGAAAAAACCTAAAATTGTTTTTCTATTTGCCGGTCAAGGTTCTCAATATGTAGGTATGGGTCGTCAACTGTACGAAACCCAACCCGTCTTTCGCCAAACCTTGGATCGCTGTGCTGAAATCCTGCGACCCCATTTAGATCAACCCCTCTTAGAAATTCTTTATCCTGCTGACCCAGAAGCCGAAACAGCGAGTTTTTACCTAGAGCAGACTGCCTATACCCAACCCACTTTATTCGCATTCGAGTATGCCCTAGCACAGTTATGGCGTTCCTGGGGAATAGAACCGGCGGCAGTAATTGGTCATAGTGTCGGTGAATATGTGGCGGCTACTGTTGCCGGAGCCTTAAGCTTAGAAGACGGATTAACGCTAATTGCCAAACGGGCAAAACTGATGCAGTCTCTCCCTAAAGAGGGGACAATGATCGCCGTTTTTGCCGCAGAAGAGCGGGTTAAAGCTACTATTGAGCCTTATACAAACGACGTAGCGATCGCGGCTATTAATGGCCCAGAAAATTTTGTTATTTCAGGAAAAGCGCCGATTATTGCTGAGATTATCATTCATTTAACGGCAGCAGGAATAGAAGTTCGTCCTCTCAAAGTTTCCCATGCTTTTCACTCGCACCTGTTGGAGCCAATTTTAGATTCCTTAGAACAGGAAGCTGCTGCTATTTCCTACCAACCCCTGCAAATTCCCTTAGTTGTGAATTTAACGGGGGAAGTTCTACCAGAAGGAGCAACAATTGACGCTCGTTACTGGCGAAATCATGCACGCAACCCTGTACAATTTTATGGGAGTATCCAAACGCTGATCGAGCAGAAATTCAGTCTTTTTTTGGAAGTCAGTCCGAAACCGACTTTATCTCGATTGGGTCAACAATGTTGTCCAGAAACATCAGCTACCTGGCTATTTTCCCTCGCCCCTCCTCAAGAAGAAGAACAAAGCCTACTAAATAGTTTGGCGATTCTCTATGATTCCCAAGGAGCCAAGATAAACTGGGAAGGTTTTAATGTAAACTGTTCACAAAATTTACTGGCTCTACCGACCTATCCTTTTCAACGTCAACGTTATTGGCTTGAAACCATTAAACCGACTTCTGAAGAAACAACCATGACGACCAATGCCACTAATGTCCAAGCTATCTCCAGCAATCAAAAACAACAGGAGATTCTAATCACATTGCAAACCCTAGTGGGAAATTTACTGCAATTGTCCCCTGCTGATGTCAATGTTCATACACCTTTCCTGGAGATGGGGGCAGATTCCATTGTCATGGTTGAGGCGGTCAGACGCATTGAGAATGCCTATAACGTTAAAATTGCTATGCGTCAGTTATTTGAGGAGTTATCTACTTTAGATGCTTTAGCAACCTATTTAGCTCAAAATCCGGCTAATGATGTCCAGAATACTCAAATTAATACCGAGGTGTTTTCTGCGCCCATTGCCTGCTCAAATAACCGATCGCCCAATGTCGTGCTGAGTTCTAATACCAACGGCTTTCAAGGTCAAACGGCTTCTCCAAAGGTTTCGGCGATCGCCCCTAATATCACAGTTTCTCAAGAGCCTGTACCACAACCAAGGGTTCTGGCAGCATCAGGTTCAAGCGTTCCTAGTTCTGCCCTGGAAAATATTATGGGTCAACAGTTACAACTGATGGCCAAACAGTTAGAGGTCTTGCAAACGGCCAATTTTGCCCCGACGACTCCCCGAACCACAGAAAATTCCCCATCTTCCGTCAGTCAAAATAGGTCAAACGGACTTACACAACAGTTAATTCCCCCCCAGCAATTAGCGGCGAACCTAGAGCCAATAGCCAGTCGCACCCGTCAAACCAGCAATCAAGCTTCTGCTCCCCAACCGACAGTAACAGCCACTCCCTGGGGGCCGAAAAAACCACCCACAGGTGGATTAACTCCCCAACAACAGCAACATCTAGAGGCATTAATTGCTCGCTTTACGGAACGTACAAAAACCTCTAAGCAAATTGTGCAAAGCGATCGCCCGCGTTTAGCAGATAGTCGAGCCTCGGTCGGATTCCGTATGTCCATTAAAGAGATGCTCTATCCCATTGTGGCCCAACGTTCTCAAGGATCAAGAATTTGGGATGTGGACGGTAATGAATATATTGATATGACGATGGGGCAAGGGGTAACGCTGTTTGGGCATCAACCAGACTTCATTATGTCGGCCCTACAAAGCCAACTCACTGAAGGCATTCATCTCAATCCGCGATCGCCAATTGTGGGAGAAGTGGCCGCCTTAATTTGTGAACTAACAGGAGCCGAACGAGCTTGTTTTTGCAACTCTGGAACCGAAGCCGTAATGGCCGCTATTCGTATCGCCAGGGCAACAACAGGTCGGAGTAAAATTGCCATCTTTGAAGGCTCCTATCATGGCCATGCGGACGGAACCCTTTTTAGGAACCAAATTATTGATAACCAACTCCACTCTTTTCCCCTAGCTCTAGGCGTTCCCCCCAGCCTTAGTTCCGATGTGGTGGTATTGGACTATGGCAGTGCGGAAGCTCTGAACTATTTACAAACCCAGGGACAGGATTTAGCGGCGGTCTTAGTAGAACCGATTCAAAGTGGTAATCCTTTACTACAACCCAAGCAATTTCTCCAAAGTCTGCGGCAAATTACCAGTCAAATGGGCATTGCCCTGATTTTTGATGAAATGATTACGGGTTTTCGATCGCACCCAGGGGGAGCGCAAGCTTTATTTGGAGTACGGGCGGATATTGCCACCTATGGCAAAGTAGTTGCGGGAGGAATGCCCATTGGAGTTATTGCAGGTAAGGCCCATTATCTGGACAGCATTGACGGGGGAATGTGGCGTTATGGCGATAAATCCTATCCTGGGGTGGACAGAACCTTTTTTGGGGGAACCTTTAATCAGCATCCGTTAGCAATGGTAGCGGCTAGGGCTGTCCTGACCCATTTAAAGGAGCAGGGGCCAGGTCTGCAACAACAATTAACTGAACGCACTGCGGCCTTAGCCGATACACTGAATCATTATTTTCAAGCCGAAGAAGTTCCCATTAAAATCGAACAGTTTAGTTCTTTCTTCCGGTTTGCCCTCTCTGGCAATTTGGATTTACTTTTCTATCACATGGTAGAAAAAGGTATTTATGTCTGGGAATGGCGTAAACATTTTCTTTCAACCGCCCATACGGAAGCCGATCTTGCCCAATTTGTCCAAGCGGTTAAAGATAGCGTCACAGAATTGCGTCAGGGAGGTTTTATCCCCGCAAAAAAGCCTTCCTGGTCAATGCAAAGGCCTCAAACTGATCCCCCCCTAACCCCCCTTGATAAGGGGATTGATCCCCCCCTAACCCCCCTTGATAAGGGGATTGATCCCCCCCTAACCCCCCTTGATAAGGGGGGAGATGTTGATGTCACCCTTGATAAGGGGATTGATCCCCCCCTAACCCCCCTTGATAAGGGGGGAGATGTTGATGTCGCGCTTGATAAGGGAGGAAATTCTCGTTCTGTTAGGGACAGTCAGTTAGGGAAAGTGATCGGGTCTCAAGTCCCCAAAACTATACAGTTTAGCCTCTACTACTTTGGTAGCTATGAAGCGGAATTTAACCCGAATAAATATAACTTACTGTTTGAAGGAGCTAAATTTGGCGATCGCGCTGGTTTTACGGCCCTTTGGATTCCTGAACGTCATTTCCACGCTTTTGGTGGTTTTTCTCCCAATCCTTCGGTTTTGGCGGCGGCTTTAGCACGGGAAACCAAACAGATTCAACTGCGATCAGGCAGTGTGGTTTTACCGCTACATAATTCCATCCGAGTCGCCGAAGAATGGGCAGTGGTGGACAATCTTTCCCAGGGCCGCGTTGGTATTGCTTTTGCATCGGGTTGGCATCCCCAGGATTTTGTCTTGGCTCCCCAGTCCTTTGGCCAACATCGGGAATTGATGTTCCAAGAAATTGAAACCGTCCAGAAACTTTGGCGAGGGGAAGCGATCACCGTGCCAGACGGAAAGGGTCAAAGGGTAGAGGTAAAAACCTATCCCCAACCAATGCAGTCCCAGTTACCCAGCTGGATTACTATTGTCAATAATCCCGATACCTATATCAGAGCAGGGGCGATCGGTGCTAATATCCTTACCAATCTGATGGGGCAAAGCGTGGAAGATTTAGCTCGTAATATTGCTCTATATCGTCAATCTTTGGCAGAGCATGGTTATGATCCCGCGTCGGGAACGGTGACAGTTCTCCTGCATACTTTTGTTGGCAAGGATTTAGAACAAGTTCGAGAACAAGCTCGCCAACCCTTTGGGCAATACCTCACCTCCTCTGTCGGACTCTTGCAGAATATGGTCAAGAGCCAGGGCATGAAAGTGGATTTTGAACAATTAAGAGACGAAGATCGGGACTTTCTCCTCGCTTCTGCCTATAAACGCTATACAGAAACCAGTGCCTTAATTGGCACACCCGAAACCTGCCGTCAAATTATTGATCATTTGCAGTCCATCGGTGTGGATGAAGTGGCTTGTTTTATTGATTTTGGGGTAGATGAACAAACAGTTTTGGCCAATTTACCCTATCTCCAGTCCCTAAAAGACTTATATCAACCTCATCTCCCCCCTTATCAAGGGGGGTTAGGGGGGGATCAATCCCCTTATCAAGGGGGGTTAGGGGGGGATCAATCCCCTTATCAAGGGGGGTTAGGGGGGGATCAATCCCCTTATCAAGGGGGGTTAGGGGGTGATCAAGTCCCTCTCACCGAAGCCCAGCGACAACTGTGGATTTTGGCTCAATTAGGAGAAAACGGCTCGGCTGCCTATAACCAATCAGTGACATTGCAATTAAGTGGCCCCTTAAATCTCGTTGCGATGACCCAAGCTATTCAACGAATCAGCGATCGCCATGAAGCGTTACGAACCAAGATTAATGCCCAGGGAGATAGTCAAGAAATACTGCCCCAGGTTGAGATTAACTGTCCTATTTTAGACTTCAGTGCTGACCAAGCTTCGGCTCAACAGCAAGCAGAACAATGGTTAAAAGCGGAAAGTGAAAAATCCTTTGATTTAAGCCAAGGTTGCCTCGTGCGTTGGTGTCTGCTCAAGTTAGATGCTGAACGATATTGGTTAGTATTAACAACCCATCATATCATTGCTGACGGTTGGTCAATGGGAGTAATACTTCGGGAATTAGGAGAGTTATATTCAGCCAAATGTCAGGGTGTTACGGCTAATCTTAAAACCCCAAAACAGTTTCGAGAATTGATTGAATGGCAAAGCCAGCCAAGCCAAGGGGAAGAACTGAAAAAACAGCAAGCTTATTGGTTAACAACGCTTGTCAATCCGACCGTTTTGAATTTACCCACTGACAAACCTCGTCCAGCTTTACCCAGTTACCAAGCCAATCGTCGAAGTCTAACTTTAGATAGCCAATTTACAGAAAAACTAAAGCAATTTAGTCGTAAACAGGGCTGTACCTTGCTGATGACCCTGTTATCGGTTTATAACCTTCTCATTCATCGTTTGACGGGACAGGATGATATTCTGGTGGGTCTGCCAACGTCTGGACGTGGCCTTTTAGATAGTGAAGGAATGGTGGGTTATTGCACCCATTTTTTACCAATTCGCAGTCAATTAGCAGGTAATCCCACTTTTGCTGATTATCTCAAACAAATGCGGGGGGTTCTGTTGTCGGCCTATGAACATCAGGACTATCCCTTTGCTCTTTTGCTCAATCAGTTAGATTTACCGCGTAATACCAGTCGCTCTCCTTTAATTGATGTCAGTTTCAATTTAGAACCAGCCATTAACTTACCCAAAATGAAAGGATTAGAGATTAGTTTACTGCCTCAAAAGGTTAGTTTTAGGGATCGAGATTTGCATTGGAATGTGACAGAAATGGGCGGAGAAGCTCTAATTGACTGTGACTATAATACAGATTTATTTAAAGATGAAACGATTCAGCGTTGGTTGGGTCATTTCCAAACCTTACTTGAGGCAGTTATTAATGATTCGCGACAAAATTTGCGGGAATTGCCCTTATTAAGTCCTGCTGAACGACAACAGTTATTAGTGGATTGGAATAATACCAAGACCGACTATCCCCAAGATCAGTGCATTCATCAATTATTTGAAGCGCAAGTTGAACGGACTCCTGATGCGATCGCGGTTATTTTTGAAAACCAAAAATTAACCTACAGTGAATTAAATAGTCGAGCCAATCAGTTAGCCTATTATTTACAAAGTTTAGGAGTGGGGCCAGAGGTCTTAGTCGGCATTTCCGTAGAACGTTCTTTGGAAATGATTGTTGGCTTATTAGGGATTCTCAAGGCGGGAGGAGCTTATGTGCCTCTTGATCCTGACTATCCCCAAGAACGCCTAAGTTTTATGTTAGAAGACTCTCAAGTGAAAGTCTTAGTAACTCAAGAGAAGTTATTAGAATCTGTTCCTAAAGATCAACTACAGATTATCTGTTTAGATAGACAATGGGAAAAAATTGCTCAAGAGAGTATATCAAACCCTAAAAGCGGCGCGAAATCAGATAATTTAACCTACATCATCTATACATCAGGCTCCACAGGTAAACCTAAAGGAGTTTTAGTCAATCACGCCAATGTTGTGCGACTGTTTGCGTCAACAGACTCTTGGTATCATTTTAATTCTCAAGATGTCTGGACTCTATTCCATTCCTATACTTTCGACTTTTCTGTTTGGGAAATGTGGGGGGCCTTACTCTATGGTGGCCGATTAGTAATAGTGCCTTATTTGGTTAGTCGTTCCCCCCTATTATTTTTAGAGTTATTGTGTCAAGAGAAAGTCACCATTCTTAATCAAACCCCTGCCGCCTTCCGTCAATTAATTCAAGCGGAACAGACAACAGATTACGATTTAAGTTTACGCTTAGTCATTTTTGGGGGAGAAGCTTTAGAAATCAACAGTTTACAGCCTTGGTTTGAACGACACGGCGACCAAATCCCCATATTGGTCAATATGTACGGAATTACAGAAACGACTGTCCACGTTACTTATCACCCGTTAAGTATGACTGACTTAAATAACACGGGTAGTGTCATTGGTCGTCATCTTCCCGACTTGCAGGTATATTTACTGGATAAATATTTACAACCTGTACCGATTGGAGTACATGGAGAGATGTATGTGGGCGGTGCAGGAGTAACAAGAGGTTATCTCAATCGTCCTGAATTGACCACAGAGCGGTTTATTCCTAATCCTTTTGATCCCCCCCTAACCCCCCTTGATAAGGGGGGAGAGCAGCCATCAAAATTGTATAAAACGGGAGATTTAGCTCGTTATTTACCCGATGGTGATATTGAATATCTGGGACGCATTGATAATCAAGTCAAAATTCGCGGTTTTCGGATTGAGTTGGGAGAAATTGAGGCTGTTTTGCTTTCCCATCCCCAGGTACGAGAAGCGGTGGTTTTGGTGAATGAAAGCGATCGCCCTGAAAATCGGGCTTTGGCAGCCTATGTTGTCCTTAATGATCCTGCTTTTACGACTCAATCATTACGAGAGTTTGTTAAACGGCAGCTTCCCGACTATATGATTCCCGCCTATTGGCTTGTGCTAGAAAAATTACCGTTAACCAGCAATGGCAAAATCGATCGTCGGGCTTTACCGTTGCCCAATCCAGAGTTAAATCGTTCGGTAGATTATGTGCCTCCTGATAATCCTACCCAGGAGGCGATCGCCGCTATTTTTGGTCAAGTTTTAAAACTGGAAAAAGTGGGAATTTATGATAACTTTTTTGAGATCGGCGGTAATTCTTTACAAGCCACTCAAGTTATTTCACGGTTACGAGAAAGTTTTTCCCTAGAATTGCCCCTGCGTCGCCTATTTGAACAACCGACTGTAGCGGATTTGGCTTTAGCGGTAACGGACATTCATGCCACTTTACAAAAATTACAAGCCCCTGTTGAGCATTTATCGGGCGATCGCCAGGAGATCGAAATATGAAATCCATTGAAACCTTTTTGTCAGATTTAGCCAATCAAGATATTAAACTCTGGATGGACGGCGATCGCCTGCGTTGTAATGCGCCCCAGGGCCTATTGACCCCAGAGATTCAAACAGAACTGAAAAACCGTAAAGCAGAAATCATTCAATTTCTTGAGCAACTGGGTTCAGAGGAGCAGGTTAGCTCTAGAACCATTCTTCCGATTGCCCGTGATACCCAATTACCCCTCTCCTTTGCCCAGTCGCGACTCTGGTTCTTGTATCAATTAGAAGGAGCCACGGGAACCTATAACATGACAGGGGCCTTGAGTTTAAGCGGGCCTCTTCAGGTAGAAGCTCTCAAACAAGCCCTAAGAACCATCATTCAGCGTCATGAGTCACTGCGTACCAGTTTTCAGACGGTTGACGGGGTTCCCGTGCAGGTCATTGATCCCCAGCCTATTTGGGAATTGACGATGGTTAATTTGGCTGGAAAGGAGACAGAAGCAGAAAAATTGGCCTATCGGGAATCCCAAACCCCCTTTGATTTAACTAAGAGTCCTTTGTTGAGGGTAACGCTCCTCAAATTGCAGCCAGAAAAGCATATTTTATTAATTAATATGCACCATATTATTTCTGATGGCTGGTCAATCGGTGTTTTTATTCGTGAATTGTCCCATCTCTATGGGGCTTTTGTTGCGGATAAAGAACCAACTTTACCGACGTTACCAATTCAATATGCGGATTTTGCTGTTTGGCAGAGGCAGTGGTTACAGGGTAAAGTTTTAGCGGCTCAATTGGAATATTGGAAGCAACAATTAGCCGATGCTCCTCCTCTGCTAGAACTGCCGACAGATCGCCCTCGTCCCGCGTTCCAAACTTTTCAAGGCAAGATAGAAATATTTCAGCTAGATAGTCAACTGACCCAAGAATTAAAGGCGTTAAGTCAACAGTCGGGTTGCACCTTATTTATGACGTTGTTAGCCGCTTTTGGGCTACTTTTATCCCGTTATAGTGGCCAGACTGATCTCGTAATTGGTTCAGCGATCGCCAACCGTAATCGTCGAGAAATTGAAGGCTTAATTGGCTTTTTTGTTAACACGCTTGCCTTGAGATTAGACTTATCACAACAACCGAGTTTTGCCACTTTTTTACAACAGGTAAGCAAAGTCACTCAAGATGCCTATGAGCATCAAGACTTGCCCTTTGAGATGTTAGTGGAAGAATTACAAATAGAACGCAACCTAGACCGCAATCCTCTCGTACAAGTGATGTTTGTGTTACAAAATGCAACAAATGAGACATGGAACTTACCTGGCTTAGTCGTTGAAGAAATGTCTTGGGAACTTGAGCCTGCTCGTTTTGACCTAGAGGTTCATTTATCAGAAGTAAACGACGGTATAGCTGGATTCTGTTGCTACAACATTGACCTATTTGATGGGACAATGATCGCCCGTTTCTTGAAACATTTTCAGAATATACTCAAGGCGGTTATTGCCAATCCTCAACAATCGGTGAGCCTATTACCTTTGTTGTCGGAGCAGGAACAAAAGCAACTTTTAGTGGATTGGAATCAAACCCAAGCCGATTATCCCAAAGATAAGCTTGTTCATCAGTTATTTGAAGCTCAAGCAGTAAGCCAGCCAGAGGCGATCGCCCTCATTTTTGAAGATCAAGTTTTAACCTACGGAGAATTAAACCATCGCGCTAACCAATTAGCCCATTATCTTCAGTCGTTAGGGGTGATTAAGGAACAAATCGTCGGGGTTTATGTTGAACGTTCCCTAGAGATGGCGATCGCATTTTTAGGGATTCTCAAAGCAGGAGCCGCCTATCTCCCCATTGATCCTGAATATCCCCCAGTACGCACCCAATTCATTCTCGAAGATACTCAAATTTCAATCCTATTAACCCAAGCAGAACTGGCAGAAAAACTTCCTAAAAATCAGACGAAAGTTATTTGCTTAGACCGAGACTGGTCACAAATTGCTGACCAACCACAAACTAACCCATACTTCAAAATACAACTTAGCGATCTAGCCTATTGCATCTATACCTCTGGTTCTACAGGGCAACCCAAAGGGGTACTGATTTCCCATCAAGCTCTACTTAACTTGATTTTCTGGCATCAACAAGCTTTTGAGATTAGCTCCTTAGATAAAGCTACCCAAATGGCGGGTATTGCTTTCGATGCAACGGTTTGGGAATTGTGGCCCTATCTCACCGCAGGAGCCTCTATTAATCTGGTTCCCCAAAATATTCTGCTCTCACCGACGAATTTACGGGATTGGTTACTGAACCAAGAAATTACCATTAGCTTTGTGCCAACTCCTGTCGCGGAAAAATTATTAGTTTTAGATTGGCCGAATCATTCTTGCCTAAAAACCCTGTTACTGGGCGGTGACAAACTTCATTTTTATCCTACTGCGTCCCTTCCCTTTCAGGTAATTAACAACTATGGCCCAACGGAAAATACAGTGGTTGCCACCTCTGGACTGGTCAAATCATCTCCGTCCGATCACTTTTCGGCCCCGACTATTGGTAAGGCGATCGCCAACGTCCAAATCTATCTATTGGATCAAAACTTGCAACCTGTCCCGATTGGTGTACCAGGAGAATTACATTTAGGCGGGGCGGGTTTAGCGCGGGGCTATCTCAATCGTCCTGAGTTAACGGCTGAAAAATTTATTGCCAATCCTTTTGATCCCCCCCTAACCCCCCTTGATAAGGGGGGAGAAGAAAGCTATGAAACGCTAAAAAAGGGGGGAGAGCAGCCATCAAAACTCTATAAAACGGGAGACTTAGCCCGTTATTTACCCGATGGCAGTTTAGAATTTTTGGGACGCATTGACAATCAGGTAAAAATTCGGGGCTTTCGCATCGAAATTGGAGAAATTGAAACCGTTTTAAGTCAATATTTCCTATTAGCTGAAAGTGTTGTCGTTGCTGGGGAGGATAGTCATGGGGATCAGCGTCTTGTTGCTTACTTAGTTCCCGCCCTACAAAAGGTCGCCCTACCAGAGCAATTAACTCAATGGCAAAGTGAATATATCAGTGATTGGCAAAGTCTCTATGAAAGAACCTATAGTCAAGGCCAAGATAGCCTAACCGATCTAACGTTTAATATCACGGGTTGGAATAGTAGTTATACTCGTCAACCGCTTCCTGCTTCAGAAATGCGAGAATGGGTCGAAAACACTGTCAGCCGCATCCTAGCCTTGCAACCAGAACGCAGTTTAGAAATTGGTTGTGGTACAGGTTTGTTGCTCTCCAGGATAGCAAGGCATTGTCTTGAATATTGGGCAACGGATTATTCCCAGGGGGCGATAAATTATGTTGAACAGGTTTGCAATGCCGTTGAAGGTTTAGAACAGGTTAAGTTAGTCTGTCAAACGGCGGATAATTTTGAGGGCATTCCCCCGCGTCAATTTGATACCGTCGTCTTAAATTCGATTATTCAGTATTTTCCCAGTGTGGATTATCTGTTACAGGTGCTTGAAGGGGCGATCAACGTCATTGGCGAGCGAGGTCAGATTTTTGTCGGGGATGTGCGGAGTTTACCCCTATTAGAGCCATATCATGCGGCTGTGCAATTAGCCCAAGCTTCTGACTCCAGAACCGTTGAACAATGGCAACAACAGGTACGCCAAAGTGTAGCAGGCGAAGAAGAACTGGTCATTGATCCAACATTTTTCCTAGCTTTAAAACAACATTTTCCTCAAATTAGCTGGGTAGAAATTCAACCGAAACGGGGTGTAGCTCACAATGAGTTAACTCAATTTCGCTATGATGTCACTCTCCATTTAGAAGCTATCAATAATCAGTCATTACCAATCAGCGACCAAACGGTAATCCCCTGGTTAAATTGGCAACTTGATCAACTTTCTTTAGCTCAAATTCAAGAGCAATTGTTGACAGAAAAACCTGAATTATTGGGAATTCGTGGTATTCCGAATCAGCGAGTTGAACAGGCTCTCAAAATTTGGGAATGGGTGGAAAATGCCCCTGATGTTGAAACGGTTGAACAACTCAAAAAACTTCTCAAAGAACGAGTAGATACTGGTATTAATCCTGAACAGGTTTGGCAGTTAGCTGAGTCTTTAGGTTACACCGCTCACCTCAGTTGGTGGGAAAGTAGTCAAGACGGTTCCTTTGATGTCATTTTTCAGCGTAATTCAGTGTCAGAAGCCGTTTCAAAGCTTGCTTTTTGGGATGAAAAAGCCCTTAAAACAAAACCCTGGACTGATTACACCAATAATCCTCTACGTGGTAAGTTAGTCCAAAAGTTAATTCCTAAAGTACGAGAATTTCTGCAAGAAAAGCTACCCAGTTATATGCTTCCCCAGGCGTTTGTGTTGCTGGATTCCCTTCCTTTGACTCCCAATGGCAAGGTGGATCGTAAAGCTTTACCTTCTCCTGATGCGACGACTCGTAATTTGGCTAACAGTTTTGTCTTACCCCGCAATCCGATTGAAGCTCAACTGACTCAAATTTGGAGTGAAGTTTTGGGACTGGAACGCATTGGTGTTAAGGACAACTTTTTTGAATTGGGAGGACATTCTCTCTTGGCTACCCAGGTTTTATCGAGAATTAATTCAGCTTTTAAACTTGATCTTTCTGTGCAAATTATGTTTGAATCCCCCACAATCGCGGGCATTGCAAGCTATATTCAGGCGGTGGAATGGGCTGCCCGGGATAGCTCAGAGAGAAAGTTAAATCATGAAAATACTGAGGTAGTGGAGTTCTAAGTTATGACGAAAACGATTGTTAAATTTATCTGCTATCTACGGGATTTAGGCATTACTTTAGAAGCTGATGAAAACCGCTTACGCTGTCAGGCTCCCGAAGGAATTTTGACCCCAGCACTCCGTCAAGAAATTGGCGATCGCAAACCTGAATTACTACAATTTTTACAACGGGCTAAACAGTCTAAAAGTAACGCTCATTTACCAATTCAACCTGTCGCTAGAGACGGCCATTTACCCCTCTCTTTTGCTCAACAACGTTTATGGTTTTTACATTATCTTTCTCCTGATAGTCGTTCCTACAATACCCTGGAAATATTGCAAATTGATGGGAATCTCAATCTGACTGTGCTAGAGCAGAGTTTGGGGGAATTAATTAACCGCCATGAAATTTTTAGAACAACATTCCCTACTGTTTCAGGGGAACCTATTCAGGCGATCGCGATGCCTAGTTCTTTTCGCTTAAAAGTTGACAATTATCAAGATTTATCCCCAAATGAACAATCAACCAAAATTCAACAAGTAGCAGAATTGGAAGCAGGACAAGCTTTTGATTTAACGGTGGGGCCACTGATTCAGTTTAAGCTATTGCAATTGAGTCCCCAGAAGTCGGTGCTGCTGTTGAAAATGCACCATATTATCTATGACGGTTGGTCTTTTGGGATTCTGATTCGGGAATTATCGGCTCTATACGAAGCATTTTTAAAGAACTTAGCCAATCCTCTCCCTGCGTTGTCTATTCAGTATGCAGATTTTGCGGTTTGGCAACGTCAATATCTCTCAGGTGAGGTCTTAGATAAACAACTCAAATATTGGCAAGAACAGTTAGCAACAGTCCCTCCTGTTCTCACCTTGCCAACGGATCGGTCTCGTCCAGCAGTGCAAAGTTTTCGGGGCGGAGTTGAACGTTTTCAACTGGATCAAAATGTCACTCAAAGTCTTAAAAAGTTAGGTCAAGATCATGGCGCAACCCTCTTTATGACGTTGTTGGCCGCTTTCGGCGTTTTGCTATCTCGTTATAGTGGTCAATCAGATCTGCTGGTAGGTTCTCCGATCGCTAATCGTAATCAAGCAGCGATCGAACCTTTAATTGGCTTTTTTGCTAACACTTTGGCTTTAAGAGTTAACTTATCGGAAAATCCCAGTTTTTTAGAATTATTAGAACAAGTCAAACAGACAACTTTAGAGGGTTATGCTCACCAAGACCTCCCCTTCGAGATGTTGGTAGAAAAACTACAACCTGATCGTGATTTGAGCAGAAATCCTTTAGTACAAGTTATGTTTGCGCTACAAAATATCTCTCAAGATACTTGGAATCTTTCGGGTTTAAGTATTGAAAGTTTATCCTTATCAGTGGAAGAAACTGTCAGATTTGATCTAGAATTAAACTGCTGGCAAAATTTAGAAGGTTTAGCAATAGATTGGACTTACAGCAGAGATTTATTTGACACTACAACAATTGCAAGAATGGGAGAACATTTTCAAAACCTACTTCAGGCAATCATACTCAATCCACAAGCTAAAGTTAAAGAAATTCCTTTATTAGAATCCAAGGAACGTGAGCAATTATTAATATCTTGGAATAATACCAAGACTGATTATCCTCAAGAGCAGTGCATTCATCAATTATTTGAAGCACAAGTTGAACGGACTCCAAAGGCGATCGCCGTAGTCTTTGAGGAGCAATCATTAACCTACAGTGAATTAAATTGTCGCGCTAATCAGTTAGCCCATTACTTACAAACTTTAGGAGTTTGGCCAGAGGTCTTAGTCGGCATTTCCCTAGAACGTTCTTTGGAAATGATTATTGGCTTATTAGCCATTCTCAAGGCCGGTGGTGCTTATCTCCCTCTTGATCCTGACTATCCTACCGAGCGTCTTCAGTTCATGTTAGAAGACAGTCAAGTTCCTTTTTTGATTACCCACAGTTCTTTATTAGAAAAATTGCCTTCTTCTCAAGCGACTCTAATTTGTTTAGATCACATCCAAGAGCAGATTTCTCAATATTCTCAAGATAATCTTCAAAGTGAGTTAACTCCTTCCAATTTGGCTAACGTTATTTACACCTCTGGCTCTACGGGTAAGCCTAAAGGGGTGATGGTTGAACATCGGGGCTTAGTTAACTTAGCGAGTTCTCAAATTCAATCTTTTGCAGTCAACCATAACAGTCATGTGCTGCAATTTGCTTCTTTTAGTTTTGATGCTTGTATTTCAGAAATTTTGATGACCTTTGGTTCGGGAGCGACTCTTTATCTTGCTCAAAAAAATGATTTATTGCCAGGTCAACCTTTAATAGAACGGTTAGAAAAGGATGAAATTAGCCATGTGACTTTGCCGCCTTCAGCTTTAGTGGTTTTACCCAAGGAATCATTACCCAACTTACAAACCTTAATTGTGGCGGGTGAGGCTTGTTCCCTGGATTTAGTCAAACAATGGTCAGTCGGTAGAAACTTTTTTAATGCCTATGGGCCAACGGAAGCGAGTGTTTGTGCCACGATTGGACAATGTTATCAAGATGATTTAAAGGTCACGATTGGTAAGGCGATCGCTAATGTCCAAATTTATATTTTGGATGCCTTTTTACAACCAGTACCCATCGGAGTACCAGGGGAATTATACATTGGTGGAGTCGGAGTTGCGAGGGGTTATCTAAATCGTCCTGAATTAACGGCGGAAAGA
>NZ_JAPZSS010000103.1:0-1862 GCF_027532015.1 Microcystis sp. LE19-131.1A
CTGCAATTCCACCAGAACAAGAGGATGAACGGTATCGTCAGCGACTTCTTCACAATTTGCAACCCAAAGCCCAGAAATTAGGTGCTAAGCTTATCTTAGAAACTCAGTCTGACTCTGCCTAAAATTCTAGTTTCTTAGAAGACTAACCCCCAACTTATGGATGGTTTCTCTCTGCTCGCCAACCCCTGATAACTGATAACTGATAACTGATTAACTGAGCCAAATTTTGGCTCTTCTCGACTTTGTGTGATAATTTTTGCTTATGGAATCGTGAAATGTTGACTGAGAAGGACTTTTACGACTATTTTGCCGAAGAAACTATCAGTATAGGCTTCGTTTCCACACATAAACCAGAAGAGCCAAATTTTTAGGCCGCCGCTAAATTAGCAGCCACGAAATCCCAATTAACCAACTTGGTTAAAAAGTCGCTGATGTAATCGGGACGACGATTTTGGTAGTCGAGATAATAAGCGTGTTCCCACACATCCATAGTTAAGAGGGGAACCTGTCCGACGGTTAAAGGATTGTCAGCGTTGCCGGTTTTGGTGACTTTGAGAGTGCCGTTATCGAGAACCAACCAAGCCCAACCGCTACCGAATTGAGTCGCGCCGGCGGTTTTGAAAGCTTCGACAAATTTCTCAAAACTGCCGAAATCTGCGTTAATTTTAGCGGCTAAAGCACCAGTAGGCGCACCGCCACCACCCGGTTTCATGCAGTCCCAATAAAAACTATGATTCCATGCTTGGGCGGCATTGTTGAAAACCCCAGCTTTAGAAGCATCACCAGCAACCTTAACGATAACTTCTTCTAAAGAGAGAGCATCGAGTTCCGTATCTTTGACCAAACCGTTATAGTTATTGACATAGGCAGCGTGGTGCTTGTCGTGGTGGAATTCTAGGGTACTTTTGGTGATGCAAGGCTCTAAGGCAGTGTAATCGTAGGGTAAAGGGGGAAGTGTGTAAGCCATCTGTGGTTCTTTATATCCTCTCTTGAGAGCTTGTTTAAGTTAGTGTTGATAAAACTTTACATCCTCGATCATAGCACCGAAGGAGACTTGAATCAGTGATCACTGATCGATCAGCTTTTTTCTCCCTTCTCCCCCCTCCCTTCTCCCTGACAGGTGTAGGTTTATTATAAAGAGGTGAGCAGTCACACACTCAAGGTGAGAACATCAAGCTAGAGATTTAGAGGAGCATCGTGAAAGGCAATGCTGAAAAACAAATATCTCAAGCAGTGGTCGTGCATAGTTTCAGAGCATCTCAAGACTGAGACGATGGATACTACTCTCTCACAGTGGCCGTTCTTTTCCACGTCTTTAGGGAGTCCGGCTCGGTTTTTTTCGCCGCAGTGACAGCAATTCTCAGTTTTAGAGCAAGCCTTTTAGGGATTTAAAGAACATTTTAAAGGGGGATTTTTGGGGCAACTTTGGGTGTACTATCACCTCAAAAGCCTGAAGACTCGTGAAATGAAATTCGCAATCCCATTGAATTTTACCCCGTATTACTGGACTTCCCCGTTGACAAAAAGCCATAACCTGTGCTGTAGAAGGGATTAAAAGAATTTCCGCCGCCCCGTTACTGGGTACAAATCAGGGAAACTCCCAATAAATCTAACGCTTTTTGTTGCAGTTGAGTCGGTCGAGTTATCTTAGAAAAACGATAACTTCCCTCCCTAATCGTACATTCCACTGTATTCAAGCAAATCGTCCCCAAGTCTTCTGTACAAAGTCCGAAAGCTATGCACAGGAAAGTTCTCTTGATTCCGTTTTTTTCTCTCTTTAGACTGAGCGGATTCACTGCGACTCGCTTTAATCACATTCAGAGAACCATCATCAATTTCTTCATCCTCAAATAACAAAGGAG
>NZ_JAPZSS010000173.1:0-2005 GCF_027532015.1 Microcystis sp. LE19-131.1A
TAGCCTATCAATATCTTAACCAAGTTTTAGATATTGCCCTCGATATTGGAGAAAGATATATAGAACTAGAGACTTTAATTGTTTTGGCAGAATTTGAAGAAAAAACCCATGATCTTAAATCAGCTATTAATCACTGGCAACGCGCCTTACATCTTTCTGAAAAATTAAATATTCTCTCCCATAAAGAGAACTGTGAACAAAATCTAGAAAGGTTGTTAAACCCCAACTAAGTTGAGACTGAGTAACGCACAGAAAACGGGTTTCTCGGAGAAACCCGTTTTCTACTCATGCACTCATGCAAAAGGGGGAATACATAATCAGTTTTTAATAACTGGATTTAGTATGACAAGCAACTCGTTATCACCCCTTCAGCGGTCACATTAGATTGAAACAATCTGAATTTCCCTGACTCGGTGCATTGGTTTGGTTTGCTTTTCGGTGGTGATTAGTTCATCAGCTTGAATTTCCAGCGCAGCAGCAACATGAAGTGCATCCATCGCCGCTAAACCGTAAGTGCCAGCAATTTCATGACTCACTGCATCCTCCTCGACGTGCAGCAAGTTCTTGTTCTATTTCGTCTTCATTGAGCAGTTGCAATCCAGCCGAAATTGCCCTCTGTCGGATTTCCCATAACTTTTTGCTTAATGGTGTTTGGGGAATAAATTTTAATTATATCTATTACTTCGCTACCATTATTATTCAATTCTTTAATTAAGTAGGTAGGCGTTAAAAGTTGTCAGATGCCCCCCTTATCAAGGGTGGATCCCCCCGCCTATCGGCACCCCCCTTATCAAGGGGGGCAGGGGGGATCGAACCTAAAATCCATTTTTAATTTAATTATAACCAGCTACTTAAGAAGTCTAAAGATGGCATAATTACTTATTCCGAATATTGGTATTTAGGCATTATTATAGCATTCCAATTTTCTAAAGTCAAACCCTCAACTCTAGCTAAATTAATACCATTAGTTTGTAGAATAGGAAATACTTTTTAATCTTTAATTCTTAGGATAAGTTGAGGTATAGTTTCTCATCTTAACTTTAATTGGAGCGATCGCTGTTTTTTAAGTTTGAGAAGGGCGATCGCTGTTTTTCTGTAAAGGCGAGAGTGGCGATCGCTGTTGAGTTGAGGATGAAGGAGAAATTTGAGCTATAATAGGGGATAAAATTAACAAACAAGGTAATTATCAATGCCATTAAAGCAAAAGTATATTACTGATGAACAGGGTAATCAAATCGGTATTCTTTTAGATATAGAGGAATATCGAAAACTCCTAGAAGATTCTGAAGAATTGAATGCTATTAGAGCCTATGATTTAGCTATTTCGGAAGAGGAAGAAATTCCTTTTAAAGAGGCGATCGCCGAAATTGAAAATAGTCGTCAATGAATTACACTATTGCGATTAAAAAACAAGCTTCTAAGGCTCTAGCTAATCTTCCCCAAGATAGTTATCAGAAAGTTCGAGACGGGATTAGAGCATTAGCTGACAATCCAAGACCAGCAGGGTGTCTCAAACTGACAGGACGAGAAGGCTGGCGGATTCGGATTGGAGTTTATCGCGTTATTTACGCGATAGATGATTCCGCAAAAAAGGTGATTATTTTAGATATTGGACATCGAAAGGACATCTACCGATAGGCGATCGCGTTTTTAATGAAAATTTGGAAGAGGCGATCGCTATTTTACTGTGAGAAGAGGAGGGCGATCGCTTATAATAAATCCAGTGATCAAAATAGAAGGAGGCAAATGCCAGCAAAAGACCTCTATCACGAAGCCGTTAAAAATGCCTTAATTAAAGACGGCTGGACAATTACGGCTGATCCTTATCCTATTGAATTTGACATCCTCGCCGCCCTAAAAGTGCGGCGATTCCTAAACCTCACGATTTAAGTTTCTGCTTCCACCACCGTCGCATACCACAGTTAAAAAACCATGTACTGTCTTACACAGAGTCCACAGACTTTCGCCCCATTTCAGAAGCCCGATTCCGTGTGTCCCACGGTAC